>JAFTSI010000033.1 GCA_017467345.1 Clostridia bacterium | reverse complement strand
TTGCAAAGCCTGCATACATATCTGTCCATTCATAATTTTCGCCTTCGGCTGCGTGCTTTAAGTTTTCTGCCGTGTCGCCTATGCCGTTTAATTCCTTAAACCACAATTTTGCGTGTTCTTTTTCGTTATCTGCAGTTTTTAGAAATATTGCAGAAATTTGTTCATAACCTTCTTTCTTTGCTTTTGATGCAAAGTAGGTATACTTATTTCTTGCTTGACTTTCGCCTGCAAATGCTGCTGCTAAGTTCTTTTCTGTTTGAGTGCCTGCGTATTTACTGGTAGCACTCTTTTCAGCAAGCAATTCTAAATAATCGCCAGTTGCACCACATAATGGGCATACTGGGGTTTCACCATCTGCCACAGAAAATACTTCGTTACATAATTTACATTTGTAGTTTGCCATAATTTTATCTCCTTTTATTATTTTTCAAAAACATATTCAGTAGTGGTTAAATATTCTTCGCCTGCTTTTAATACCATTGATGGATATTCTGGGCAGTTAATTGCGTTGGGGTAATTTTGAGTTTCTAAACAGAAACCGTTGCGCTTGTTATAAACTGCGCCACCTTTACCCTTAACACCTTTAAGGAAGTTACCAGAATAAAGTTGAATACCTTTTTCTAAGGTATAAACACTCATAACAATTCCAGATAAATTGCCCTTTGCAACTGTTACCTTTCTATATCCATCACCGTTTAAGCAGAAGTTTACATCATAGCCACCACAGTATTTCATAACAATATCATCCGTTTCAATATCTTTACCTATTGCCTTTTCGGTGCGAAAATCAAAACAGGTGTTTTCCACTTCCATTATTTCTCCGTGTGGAATAAGTTTTTCATCTACGGGAACAATGGCATCTGCATCAATCATAAGGGTATTGCCTAAAATATCGCCATTACCTTGTCCGTTAAGATTAAAGTATGCGTGGTTAGTCATATTTATAACAGTATCTTTATCACTAACTGCTTTATAGTCAATCTTTAAGCCCCTATCTTTGATTACGGTATAAACAACTTCAACCTTTACAGTTCCTGGGAAACCTTCTTCGCCATCTGGCGATACGATTGAAAGTTTTAAGGTTGTGTCGTTAACAACTTCATCATCCCAAATTTTAGTGTTCCAACCCTTTACACCACCGTGCAAACTGTTACCATTATCGTTAAGCCCAACATTGTATTCTTTGCCGTTAAGCATAAACTTACCTTCGCCTATACGGTTGCCAACTCTACCTATTAACGCACCGATATAACCTTCGTTATTCATATATTCTTCAACTGTATCGTAGCCAAGGCATACATCAGTAGGTTTACCATTTTTATCGGGAACGATAAGTGAACGAACAACACCACCATAGGTTAATATCTCGGCAGTAATATCGCCAGCAGTTATCGTGTAAAGTTTAACTTGCTTGCCATCAATATTGCCAAAAATTGAACATTTCATATAACCATTTCTCCATTAATAAATCTATCTAAATTATTATATCACTATTTTTTTTACTTTTCAATAGTTAAAAAAGAAAAACCACCATTAATTTGGCGGTTTTTTTATTAGAGTGGACGCTCTTCATTAGACATAAATATGTATGCAACGGCATTTGGGCCTAAATGCGAACCGATTACTGGGCCTATCATTCTTATTTCGGCATCAATTCCGTGTTCGCTTAAAAGTTTATCGTGCAAAACAGTTGCCATTTCTAAGTTATCGCTATGCCCTATTACTACCTTTTTAGAGTTTTCGTTTAAGGTGTAATTACTTAATTCGCCAACGATTTGTGAAATTGATTTTTTCATGCCGTGACCCTTTTTATAGTTAACAAGTTTACCTTCTTTGTTAAAAACTATAATAGGCTTAATGTTAAGCGCAGTTCCCACAACGGCACTTGTTGCAGATATTCTTCCACCACGCATTAAATACATTAAACTATCGGCAATAACAAAGTGTTGGATTTTCTTTTTGTTGTTTTCAATAAACTCAAAAGTTTCTTCTAAAGTTTTACCGCTATCGCGCATTTCTACTGCCAAGTTTACTAAATAGCCTTGGCCGATTGTTGTGGTGCTACATTCAACGCATAAGCAGTTAAAATCTGGGTATTCTTTTTGGATTTCTTTAACGGCTTCCCTTGCAACATCTACCGTTCTACAAAGTCCATAACTAATGGTAAAGTGAATAGCGCGCTTTACACCCGACTTTGCCATAGCGCGAAAATGCTCTTCGTGAACAAAGGGGTTATTCATACTTGTTCTACTTAAAATGCCTGCCCTTAACTTATCGTAATAAGCGCGGTATTCTTCAGGCGACTTAAACTCATCTTTATACTCAGTTATTTCGCCACTTTTGGTGGTGAGCGTAAAAGTTAAAGGTAAAAAGTAAAGACCTTTTGCGCTAATTTCATCTGCGTATAAATCACAAGTAGAGTCGGTTGATATTTCAAAATCCTTTACAAAGTCACTCATTAGTAAACTCCAAATTTTTTCTATTTTAATTTTAACACTTTTGACAACAATTATCAATTGATTTTTACAATTATTTTAATTTTACCTATTTTTCCTTAAAAATACTTTAAAAAATGAACAGTTTTATTTTACATTTTATTTTTTGATGTATATAATATTTTTGTTAAATCATTAACATTTTGAAAGGTAAAATTATATGGACTTATCCTTAATTCCTGTTTTTGTGCTATTACCTATAACTATGATTTCTTCGCTAACATTTGGTGTTAGTAGAAACTTTTATTGTAAAGATTTTTCGGTTAGTAATGGTGGTAGATTTTTATTTAATTCTATTATAAGCATAATTTGCGCCATTATAATTTTTGCCTTTTCAGGCTTTAATTTAAGCGCATCTACTTTTACTATTTTAACAGGTATTGCGTTTGGCGTTGTAACCGTTTTTTCAACTGTTTTATATTTAGTTGCAGTATCAATAGGCCCTTGGTCTTACACTTCAGTTTTAATTTCTTCTTCTACTATTATCACGGCTATTGCAGGCACTATCATTTGGCAAGAAAGCATTGACATATTCACTATTTTTGGAATACTTTTTATGGTGGTTTGCATTTTACTTTCCACCAAAAAAAAGGAAGGCGAAAAAAATAGCGCAAGCCCCAAATGGCTTTTGTTTTGCGTTTTAGCAGCACTTGCAAGTAGTGGTGTTGGACTACTTCAAAAAACGCACCAAACATCAAGTTTTAAGTTAGAACTTTTTCCATTTTTAACTATTGCTTTTTTCGTTTCAGCAATAGTTTCGTTTATATGCTTTTTAATTGTAAAAAATAAACAACCCCTATTTTCAACTTCTGAAAGAACAGAAAATCTATCAAGAAAAAAGTTTATAGGATTTATTTGTTTAATATTTATTCTTGCAGGCATTACCTTTGCATTTAACAATATTATAAACCTTTACCTTTCAGGGGTTATGCCAAGCGCCGTGTTCTTCCCCATAGTAAACGGTGGTGGATTAGTGCTTGCAACAATCACTTCCATTTTCTTGTTCAAAGAAAAATTAAGCAAACTTCAATGGATAGGTATTTCAAGTGGAATAATAGCAATACTATTCCTTTGTATATAAGCGGATATGGCGGAATTGGCATACGCGCTGGTTTCAGACGCCAGTGAAGATAACTTCTTGCAAGTTCAACTCTTGTTATCCGCACCAAACAAAAAAGCACCTTTTATGGTGCTTTTATTTTTATTAAAGTGTAACTGTTGTGTTGTTTATGTTTGAAAATGTAAAGGTAAATGACGCAAACACATCTGTAAATGTTTTATCACATAAACTAACCTTTACGGTGTTTAAATAGCCATTAACAAATGTTACTTCTGCAGTTTTGGTGTATAAATCATATGGGTCAGTTGGGTCGTATTCATCAACCATAGTTGATGTTATGTTGCTGGCAATATATGCATTTTTTGTTTGGTCAAAAGTAAAATCGTTATAGTTATTTGTAAATGGAAAATACATACTTACAGTTCTTGTAACACCAACATAAAAATCGTGGGTGTTTGCAAAAGTTCCTGTTTCCCCTGCCTTAACACTTCCGTTAACTATAAAGTGATTTGAGCAACCATTTGGCGCAACTTTTAAAAGTGAACTGCCTACATCACTTCCGTTATTGCCCTCGCCATAAAGAGTGTAAGAAGTAATTGGCGCAATAGTTTGTTGTTGTGCAGAAAAAGTTTTAACAAATGTTTCTTTAACTTTTGCGCCTAACAATACGGGTTCGGTTTGAGAGTTGGTTAAATTAAAATTAATTTTCCATTCTGTTTCGGTAACGGTATAACTAACAGTTGGCTCAGTAGGTTCGGTTGGGTCATCACACGCAGTAAACATAATGCCAAGCGATAAACACATACATAAAGCAAGAATAATTGATAAAAGTTTTTTCATAAACTTACTCCTTTTGTTTTTATATAGTGTAAACCTTTTTAATAAAAATAGCAAATGTTTGACGAACATTGTCAAAAAATAAAAAACAAAAAAACACGGGCGCATTTTTGCATCCGTGTTTAATTATTTATATATTTTTCTTTATTGATTGTGTATCTAACGAATAAACTTTTTCAAGGCGAGGGTCGCTTGTTAATTGTTCTTCGTTACCACTTACCTTAACAACAAAAGCATACTCATCAGTTAAGCCTTTCCTTTTGATTTTATTCATATGCTTTGATAAGAAAATTGCGCCACCAAGACAGCCTATTGACCTGCAACCTATTATCAAGAGTATGCGCTTATCGGGTGATGTGGGGTTTTTAATGTTTAGAACAAGTGAATAATCTTCACCATAAAATTGTTTAGTAAAGCCCGTAAGTTTTGGTGAATAGGTATCTACACCCGTTTCGGTTTTAAAGGTTAAGTTAGCATCACTATCCCAACCAAACGGAAAATCAAACTGCTCTAAAATAAGGCGAGTGATTTGGTTATGGAAAGGGCCACCTATAACAAGTAGGTTTTCAGGTGGAATAACGGTGTTTTCTTTAGACGACATTGTTACATTGAACTCTAAATCGCTAAAGCACTTTGACCAAGTTGATTGCAATTCGCCAACCGACATATATTCAAAAACATAGCCAAGTGTTACGCACTCCCCTTCATCATCTACTTCGGGGTTTGCAGTTATGCATCTCATTTTATTAAGGTCGCTATTAAGCCTTAACTTTTTTATATAGTTTGACCTTGATATCATATTTTTAAGTTTAAAGCCTATTAAACCTAAAAGAAGAGACAAGGGCAAATATACAAGTTCAGAAAAAATATTGATTAAAACATCAAAAATATTAAACTCCATAACTTCCCCTTAATGACATTTTGACTGACCTGCGTCAACAACTATATTTTGACCAGTAATACCATCAATAGTGTCGCAAATAGCAAATGCTGTATCGGCAACATTTTTAACGGTTGCAAACCTACCTAAAGCCGTGCCTTTTAGAAGCGAAGCAAAGTTTTTAGGCTCAGCACTTGTTGCGGTTGTGATAATTGTTCCTGGTGATAATGAGTTAATTCTAATACCACAAGCGCCAAACTCTTTAACGGTTGAGTTAACAAAGCCGTAAAGCCCTGATTTTGATGCGCTATAAGATGGCAAGCCAAAACAACTTTCGGCGTTGATAGATGAAATTAGCAAAATAGATTTATCACCTTTTGCCCTTTTTAGTGCAGGCAAAAATGTGTGAATAACATTTATATGACCTATTAAGTTTAACTCTATTGAGTTCTTAACAGTTTCAAGCGATTGCTCTTCAAAAGGTTTCCACTCATCATTAAGCGCACGGCCTGCGCAAGTGATTAAGCAGTTTAGTTCAAAGTTTTCGCCAAGAGATTTTGCGTAATCTGTTAAGGCTTTTGCGTCAATAACACTAACATTATCCACACGGCATTTATCTTTTCCAAAAGTTTCAATAAGCGCCTTTGATGAAACAGTATCGGTATCCAACACATACACGAAGTAGCCCTCTTCAATAAACTTTTTTACTATGCCCTGACCTATTCCACCAGAGCCACCTGTGATTAAAAGGTTTTTCATAGCATTACCTCCAAGCCTTATTATAACACATAAGTTTTATTTCGTATAGTATTTTTTTAATTTTCTTCAACTGGCTTTTCGCTATTAGTTTGTTGACGCTTACGGATTTTTAGCCAGTTTATAAAGCAATATAAGTCGTTTGCTAAAAAGGCGGCAAAGCACACCACAACTGATATGTATGAATAGTTGTCAATGCTTGCTAATGCCCACATAATCATTAACACTATATCGTTAAATGCGTATAAAAGCGAAAAGTAAGGACTGCGCCTAAAAGTTAAATACACCGCTAAAAATGATGTGGTTACCGATATTGTGCTAATTGTTAAATTGCTTGTGCCAAGCACCCTTAATATAAAATAAAAAGCAAAGGTTACTAATGCAGTTAACATTATTGCAAACACCATTTCTTTTTTAGAGATGGTATTAATTTTAACTTCTGTTTTACTGCCATTATATGGGTTTTTAAGCCACGCGATAAGCGACGCTAATGCCATTGGCGCGCTCATTCCTAAATAGGTTATCATTTCGCCATAGTAAGCATAGCCGTATGATATTATTCCGTATATGCAAGAAAAAATTATCATTAAGCCCTGACCTATGGGGTTGCCTTTTGAACAGATTAGTATTGCAGTTATGCCTATTATTGACGCTATCAATGTTAAAACATTACTACCACGGAAAATCAAAAATGATAATACTATAAACAGCACCGAACATAACCATAGCAAGAGTTCAAACTTGGTAAAATAGTTTTTTAGTTTTGTAAATGCTTTCATATTACACCTTTAAAAAAACAAGCATTCGTATTTAGCGCATCTTCTAAGACCTAACGACGCGTTAACGAATGCTAAGCATTACCTACCCGGTGGCAGTTTTTAATTTGTGATTTTATTATAACATCTATTTTAATTAAAATCAATTATTTAACCATTGAAATTATTTATAAAAAGTGCTATATTTATTTTAGTAATTTTTTAGGGTGTGTTATGGAAATTAAACCTATTGCTTATATCTATACTGATTTCAAAGAAAAGTTTGGAATCCCTCGCCAAAGCGGTAGAAATAAAAGCGCTATGGGCAAAATAGTTTTTGAAAAAGAGTTTGCTGTTAATGATGCTTTTAAGGGCATTGAACAGTTTTCACATTTATGGCTTATATTTGACTTTTCAAAAAGCCATACCGAAAAGTTTAATCCAACCGTGCGCCCACCAAGGCTTGGTGGTAATAAGCGCGTGGGTGTTTTTGCAACGCGTTCCCCTTTTAGACCCAACAGTTTAGGGCTTTCGGTAGTTAAACTTGAAAGCATTGATTTTTCTAACGGTGTTAGTTTAATGGTTTCTGGCGTTGATTTATTAGATGGCACTCCCATATACGATATTAAACCATATATTCCCTATGCTGATAATGTTAACGGTGCGCTTGGTGGTTTTAGTGATGAGTATAAAGATTATGCTCTTTCAGTAATTTTTCCAGAAGAATTGATTTCTTTAATTCCTAAAAACAAACACCAAACACTTATAGATGCCCTTAAAGATGACCCAAGGCCTTCTTACATAGAAAATGATGAGCGCGTTTATTCTATGAAGTTTAGTTGCTTTGACATAAGTTTTAAGGTGTCAAACCAAACCCTTGAAGTTATAGGTGTTAAAAAGATATAATCTATTTTTTTATTAGCCTTAAAATGCGTGGCCTATTATACCTTTGCATTATAACGAAAGTGCTATCTATTAAAGCAGATATAACCGAAGTAATTATAAATACCGCAATTGCACCTAACCATATTGATGCTATAATAGGCAAAAAACTTAAAACTATTATTATTTCGTGAACAATTTCGGCTTGGCAAGTTGCCTTTGCAATTTCTTCCCAAGAACGCGTTTTACTATCAAAAAAACTTTTGTTATATGTTGGCATTTTATTTTTCCAACTTTTAACCTTTAATTTTTCGTAAAACTTTTGCTCTTTTAAACTTACCCTAAACCATTTTTTGTTATAATCTATATCGTTTTTATATTTAGCATTTATAATAAGCCCTACTATCAATCTCATTATAAAATGATAAAAAATAGTTGCAAAAGTAATAGTAAGCGATAATATAATTCCGCTTGGCACTATTAGATAAATAGTTAAAAATAATATGAAAAATATAAAGGCAATTATTGCCATATTTCTTAACAACTTAGCCATAATACTCACCCTTCTTTAATTATACCACACTAAAATTATTTATAAAAACAAAAACAGCCCATTGTGGGCTGTTTTCTTTTTTGGTGGAGACGCAGGGATTTGCACCCTGGTCTTGAACGCTTTTAAAAAACTTTCTACATACTTATCCAACGATTTATCTTGGTAATAACACGGTCGTTGGCGACCTTGATTTTTACCTTGACTGATTAAGTTCCGCCATTTAAAACTCAGTCAAATTTTAAGTAGCCGTTCCCCATTTAATCTCACGCCTTTATCTAACCCAATGGGAAAGTTAGTAAAGACGACGCTTTAATTAAGCAGCGTATGCTAATTTTTGATTGTTAGCAATTAATTTTAAGTTCCGTTTTTACGAAGCCGTGCCTTCGGTATGCTTATGTTTTTTATCCGTCGCCCAATCGAAACTAAAATCGCCCCCATATAAAAGCCGTTAAAAACGGCTTTTGTTATTATATGTCTTCTATTTCGTATGGTGTTAACTGGTATACATAGTGGTTAAGCCAGTTCATATAGATTAGGTTTGCCGTTGATGACCAAGTCATTTTAATTTCGCCTTTATTACCTTCAACATAATAGTTTTCAGGTGGGTCAATAGGCAAGCCTTTCTCTAAATCGCGCTTATATTCTTTTTCTAAGGTATCTCTATCATACTCTGCGTGACCAGTTATAAAAATAAACTTGTTATCTTTACTTCTTATAATGGTTGCGCCCGCTTGTTTTGAAGATGCTAACAAAACTAAATCTTTGCAGTTTTTAATATCTTCCTCATACACGGTGGTATGCCTACTGTGTGGCATAAAAAATCTATCGTCGGTGCCTTTTAAGAGCCTTTCATATTTAACTAATTTTTTATGTTTATATACCCCAAAAAGTTTTTTATCAAGCAAGTGCTTTTCAATGCCGTAAAAATAGTGAAGTGCCGCTTGCGCGCCCCAGCATATATACAAGGTGCTGGTTACGCTATTTTTTGCGAATTCAAAAATCTCTTCAAGTTCTTTCCAGTATTTAACTTCTTCAAACTCAATTTCTTCAACAGGCGCGCCTGTAATAATTAGCCCGTCAAACTTTTTATCTTTAACTTCGCTAAATGGCTTGTAAAAGCGTTGTAAGTGTTCTAAAGGGGTGTTTTTACCAACATAAGTTTCGGTAGATATAAGAGTTAAATTGATTTGTAATGGCGAATTAGAAAGCAAGCGCATTAATTGTGTTTCGGTAACAATTTTAGTGGGCATTAGATTAAGTATTGCTATTTCTAATGGCCTTATATCTTGCGTCATTGCGCGCTTGTCGTTCATTACGAATATATTTTCTGCACGCAAAATCTTGCTTGCAGGTATATCTTTTGGAACTATAATGGGCATAATATTTACCCCCTTTTCTTAATTTATTTTATACTTTTTCAAGTGCTTGTTTAATATCTTCAATAAGGTCTTCGGCATTTTCAAGTCCACAAGAAAACCTTATTAATGTTGGTGTAATGCCTGCTTGTTCTAATTGTTCATCAGTCATTTGACGATGTGTTGCATTTGCAGGGTGTAAGCAACAAGTTCTTGCATCTGCCACATGGGTTTCAATAGCGCAGATTTTAAGGTTTTTCATAAAGGTTTCAGCATCTTTACGAGTGCCTTTTACTGCAAACGATAATACACCACACGAGCCGTTTGGCAAATACTTTTGACCAAGTTCGTAGTATTTATCAGTTTTAAGCCCACAGTATCTTACCCACTCAATTTTATCGTGAGTGTTTAAGTATTCGGCAACCTTTTGACCGTTTTCACAATGCCTTGCCATTCTTACATGTAAACTTTCTAAGCCAAGGTTAATATAGAAAGCGTGTTGTGGTGATTGAATTGAGCCAAAATCACGCATAAGTTGTGCAGTTGCCTTAGTAATAAATGCGCCTGCAAGACCAAACCTTTCGGTATAGGTTACGCCGTGATAACTGTCATCTGGGGTGGTTAAGCCTGGGTATTTATCGGCATACTTATTCCAGTCAAATTTACCACTATCAATTATTGCGCCACCTACACTTACTCCGTGACCATCAATGTATTTTGTGGTTGAGTGAGTTACAATATCTGCACCCCACTCTATAGGTCTACAACCAACAGGGGTTGCAAAGGTGTTATCAATAATTAGTGGAACGCCGTGTTTATGCGCTACTTTTGCAAAGAGTTCAATATCAAGCACGGTGCAAGCAGGGTTTGCAATAGTTTCGCCAAACAATGCTTTGGTGTTTGGCCTAAATGCCTTATCAAGTTCTTCTTCGGTGCTATCTGGTGAAACAAAAGTAAAATCAATGCCCATCTTTTTCATTGTTACAGCAAAAAGGTTAAAAGTTCCACCATAGATTGCTGAACTTGCAATAACATGGTCGCCACAATTTGCAATATTAAAGATTGAGTAAAAGTTTGCGGCTTGTCCTGAAGAGGTAAGCATACCTGCCGTGCCACCTTCAAGTTCGGTTAGTTTTGCAGCAACATAGTCGTTGGTGGGGTTTTGAAGCCTTGTGTAAAAATATCCACTTGCCTCTAAATCAAAAAGTTTACCCATATCTTCGCTGGTATCATATTTGAAAGTTGTGCTTTGATAAATAGGTATTTGACGGGGTTCGCCATTTTTAGGGGTGTAGCCACCTTGAACGCATACCGTTTCAATTTTCTTTTTGTTTTCCATCGTTTTTCTCCTTACCGGTTAGTATTTTTTAATTTCGCGTTGAGTTTGCCTCAAAATGTCTTTTTCTTTTAGGTCGTTTTTCTTATCAAAAGTGTGTTTACCACGACATAATCCAAGTTCTATTTTTATTAGTGAGCCCTTAAAATACATTTTTAGTGGTATTAGTGTTAAACCCTTTTGCTCTACTTTACTTCTTAGCCTTATGGTTTCATCTTTATGTAAAAGTAGTTTTCTATCGCGCTTTGGGTTTTGCGTTGAAAAGGCGCTTGACTTATCGTAAAGCCTTATGTGCATATTCTTTACGAATAGTTCGCCGTTTTGCATCATACAAAAACTATCTTTTAAGTTTACACCACCTGCTCTTGCAGATTTTACTTCACCGCCCTCTAAAACTATTCCTGCTTCCACTTTTTCAATTACTGAATATTCGTGGTAGGCAGAGCGGTTTAATGCTATTTCCTTTAATGTCATATACTATTATTTTACTACTTAACCTTTAATTTTGTAAAGTGTTATTTTAATCAATTATTACAAATTCGGCCCTTTTTGCAATTAAATCTACTTCACCCACGGCAATTTTTACCTTTTCGCCAAGTTTATAGGTCTTTTTGCCAACGGTGTAGGTATAGTTATTCTTATCAAAAATTGCGCGTTTTCTAAAATTAGTTTCTCCGTCAACAAACCCTTCAACACCGTTATATAGTTCAACGAAAAAGCCTTTTGCTATTACGCCACTAATTATTCCGTCAAACTCTTCGCCTTCGTGGTTTGTTAGGTAAAGCAATTTATAATATTCATCAACTGCGCGCTCAACTTCAATGGCGTTGCGCTCTTTAATTGATGATTGTTCGCTTGCAACATACACACTTTCGCCATACTTACTTTCCAAAGCCATATTTCCACTTAAATATTCTTTGATTATTCTATGAATAAATAGGTCGGGATATCTTCTTATAGGCGAAGTAAAATGGCAATAGTTTATAAGCGATAAGCCAAAGTGCCCAAGGTTTTCTGGGCTATATTTTGCCTTTTGCATTGAGCGTAGCATCACCCTGTTTATAAGTGTAAAGTTTGGGGTGTTTTCTACGCTTTCTAATATGCTTTGGAAATCTTTTGAATGCACTTTCCCCTTTTTTGCGCGAACTTTAACGCCTAAACTCTTAATAAACTCATAAAAAGATGAAAGTTTATCTTCGGCAGGCTCTTCGTGAACACGGTATATAAAGGGCATTTCGGCATAGGTCATAAACTCTGCTACCGTGCAGTTTGCAAGTATCATAAACTCTTCAATAATTTTTCTTGATTTGGTTTGAACTTGTGGATTTACTATTATTTCGCCATATTTATCAACATAGATTGCGCTTTCTTTAACATCTAAATCAATGCTACCATCTTTTGCGCGCTTTTCGGTTAAAATATCGGCAAGATTGCTCATTAAAATTAAATCTTCATAAATATCGCTATACTGCTTTATTAGTTCACTATCGCCATCAAGTATTTTTTGCACATTTTCGTATGTTAAACGGTGCTTACTTCTTATTACTGATGGGGTTATTTCGCTATCAATAACTTTGCCAAATTCATTAACAGTAATTATAGCAGATAAGGTTAATCTATCTTTACACTCTAAAAGTGAGCAAACATCATTACAAATGCGCTCTGGTAGCATAGGTATAACCTTTTCGGGGAAATACACACTTGTAGCCCTTTCAAAAGCAACCCTATCAAGGCAACTATTTTCTTTTACATAGTGCGAAACATCTGCAATATGAACGCCAAGTTTATACGCGCCGTTTGAAAGTTTTTCAATGCTAACGGCATCATCAAAGTCTTTGGCATCTTCGCCATCAATAGTAAAGGTTATAATATCCCTTAAATCTTTTCTGCCCTTTAATGCGTTTTCATCAATGGGTTTAGCCACTCGTTCTGCTTCTTCAAGTTCGGGTTTTTCAAAGTTAGTTTTTAAGCCATACGAATAAATTAGCGAATCAAGTTCGGCATTTTTATTAAACTGCCTACCAAATATTTTGCTTATTATTCCTTCGGGGTTTTGCTTTTTGGGGTATGACAATATTTTTACTGCCACCTTGTCGCCTGCTTTTGCCCTTAACCCCTTGCCAAATGGTATAAAAATATCCTTAAAATACCTTTTATCGTCAGGCACAACAAATCCACCTTTTCGGCTTGTGAAATAAGTGCCCGATATCTCTTTGATACCGCGCTCTAAAACCTTTAACACCCTTGCGACTGTGCGCTCACCAGAAGACAAACCATCTTCTACAGTTTCGCACAACACTCTATCGCCGTGCATTGCACCACGAAGGTCGCTATGTGGTATAAAGTAATCTTCAGTTTTACCGTCAACGATTAAAAAGCCGTAGCCACGCTCGTTGCCCTGTATTTTTCCTTCTAAAATCTCTCTTTTCATATCAATAAAATAAAAACGGTTCTTTCCACACTTGGAAAGAACCGCCCTAACTTTTCTTAAAAATTATAAGGTTGCTAAAAGCGCAACGATTGCAAAAAGCACACATAATACGCCGAAAATTATTCCACTTATTATGGTGAGTTTTTTCATCTTGTGCTCAAAGGTTTTACCTTTATTCTTTTCTAAAAATGTTTCGGTAGTTCCACCGAGTGCGCTTACTCCTGATGAGTTGCCTGGTTGGAATATTACAACTAAAATAATGAACAAGGCGCAAATCGCCATAATTACTAAAGCGATTATTTTGATTACGGGCCATACATTCCAAAATCCGCCCGACGCCATAAGCATATCTAAAAAGTTCATAACTTACTCCTTTTATTCACAAAAAGTAGGATAATTATATCATACAATTTTGCTTTTATCAACTGTTTTTTACGCCTTTTTACTTAATAATAAGCGATTTACCTGTCATTTCAGCAGGAACTTCCAAATCCATCATATCTAAAAGTGTGGGTGCAACATCAGCAAGAATACCGCCATCACGGAGTTTCTTACCCTTGAAATCTTTACCGATAACTACGAAAGGCACTTTGAAAGTGGTGTGTGCAGTAAATGGCTTCCCATCTTCTTCCATCATTTTATCGGCATTTCCGTGGTCAGCAGTAAGAATTGCCGTGCCACCAAGTTCAAGTATTTTATCTACTACCTTTTTAACGCAAGCATCTACCGTTTGAACGGCTTTAACTGCTGCATCAAACACACCTGTATGACCTACCATATCACAGTTTGCAAAGTTAAGTATCATAACATCATACTTGCTTGTGTCAAGTAGTTTAACTGCCTTGTCGGCAACTTCAACTGCGCTCATTTCAGGTTGTAAATCATATGTTGCTACCTTTGGCGACGCAATAAGTTCTCTATCTTCATTTTCGTTTGCCTTTTCTACGCCACCATTAAAGAAGAATGTTACATGCGCATACTTTTCGGTTTCGGCAATACGAAGTTGAGTTAAACCACATTTTGCAAGATATTCGCCTAAAGTGTTATCTAAAGTTTGGGGTTTGAAAGCAATTCTTACATTTGTAAAACTTGCATCGTATTGCGTAAAGCATACATAAACAGGGTTAATAAAGCCTGTTTTTCTTTCAAAACCGTTAAACTCCTTTTCAGTCATTGCACGGGTGATTTGCCTTGCACGGTCTGGACGGAAGTTAAAGAAAATAATTCCATCGCCTTCTTCTATTAATGCAACGGGCTTGCCGTTTTTAACGACATTTGCAGGGATTACGAATTCATCAGTAACGCCATTTTCGTATGATTTTTTAACATATTCAACGGCATTTTCGGTGCTTTCGCCTACGCCCTTAGTCATCATATCGTATGCTTTTTCAACGCGTTCCCAACGGTTATCTCTATCCATTACATAGTATCTACCGCCAACTGATGCGATTTTACCGAAAGACATTTTATCCATTTCATTTTGTAAATCTAAAATAAAATCTGCGCCACTTGTTGGTGAAACATCACGGCCATCTAAAAAGCAATGAACATAAACATCATCTAAGCCCTTTCTTTTTGCAAGTTCAATTAAAGCGAAAAGATGAGTTATATGACTGTGAACGCCACCGTTTGAAAGTAAGCCGTAAAGGTGAAGTTTTTTGCCGTTTGCTTTAACGGTATCAATTACATAGTTAAACTCTGGGTTTTCAAAAAAGTCGCCATCTTGAATTGACTTGGTAATTCTTGTTAATTCTTGATAAACAATTCTACCTGCACCCATATTTAAGTGGCCAACTTCAGAGTTGCCCATTTGACCTTCTGGAAGACCTACATCCATACCACTTGCGCCTATTACGGTTGATGGATATTCGTTGATTAGTTTATTAACATTATCTGGATGTGCTGAGCATATTGCGTTTCCCTTTTCGCAAGGGTTGCAACCGTATCCGTCCATAATGATTATACAATTAGGTCTATTTTTCATTTTTGCTCCTTAAAAAAATGTGTAATCTTGATTAAAGGCACAAAATCGTTTGTGCCTTTAATAGTTTTATAAATTAGTCTTTATAATTAACAATGCCTGCAAAATCTGCAGCTTTAAGTGCTGCGCCACCGATAAGACCACCATCAATGTTTCTTTCAGCCATAAGTTCTTTAGCATTAGAAGGTTTCATACTGCCACCATATTGAATACGGAGTGCTTTGCCAACTTCTTGACCCCAAATCTTCTTAACTAAACTTCTAATGTAGCCGATAGTTTTGTTTGCATCTTCAGCAGTTGCAGTTTTGCCTGTGCCGATTGCCCAAACAGGTTCGTATGCAATAACGATATTATCAAAATCTTCAGCGGTGATATCTTTAAAGCCATCAACGATTTGTTTTTTCAAAACTCTCTTGGTTTTGTTCTTTTCGCGCTCTGTTAAGGTTTCACCTACACAAACGATAGGCTTTAAGCCTTTTGCAAGGGCTTGTTTCATTCTCTTATTAACGGTTTCATCAGTTTCGCCAAAATATTGACGGCGTTCGCTGTGTCCGATAATAACATATTCAACACCTGCTTCTAAAAGCATATCTGCAGAAATTTCACCGGTAAAAGCACCGCTGTCTGCCCAAGCAACATTTTCTGCGCCAAGTTTAATTTTGGTGCCTTCAATTGCTTTGCCTGCTACCCAAAGTGCGGTGTATGGAACACATAATACTACTTCGGGTTTAGATTTTGCTACTAAAGGTTTAAGTTCGTTAATTAACGCTTCTGCCTCTGCAGCGGTTTTGTTCATTTTCCAGTTGCCTGCGATAATGGGTTTTCTCATGTTTTTTTCCTCTTTATTTCAGTTTATTAGTTTTTTTCGTTTAAGCATTCGATACCGGGAAGTTTTTTACCTTCAAAGAGTTCGAGTGATGCGCCACCACCAGTTGAGATGTGGCTCATTTTATCTGCAAAGCCTAAAGTGGTTACTGCTGCAGCAGAATCGCCACCACCGATAATAGTGGTTGCTTCCGTTTCAGCAAGCGCTTTTGCTACTGCGATAGTGCCTTTTGCAAGGGTTGGGTTTTCAAATACGCCCATAGGTCCGTTCCAAATAACGGTTTTTGCTTGTTTTACGGTGTTTGCAAAGAGTTCTGCAGTTTTTGAGCCGATATCAAGACCCATAACATCTGCAGGGATTTTATCTGCATCATATTCAGCAACTTCAATTTCTGCATCAATAGGATTTGGGAAAGACTTAGCAACAACGGTGTCAATAGGAAGAACAAGGTTTTTGCCAAGGTCTTTTGCCTTTTGCATCATTTCTTTGCAGTAATCAATTTGTTCGGTATCTACAAGTGAAGTTCCTACTTCGTAGCCCTTTGCCTTTAAGAAGGTGTAAGCCATACCGCCACCGATAACAAGAGTGTCGCATTTTTCTAAAAGGTTTGAAATAACCTTTAATTTATCTGCAACCTTAGCACCGCCTAATACTGCTACGAAAGGACGAACAGGATTTTCCAAAGCGTCTGCCATAACTGCAAGTTCTTTTTCAATAAGGAAACCACAAACTGCATCTTTAACAAAACCGTATTCAACGATTGCAGCGGTGGTAGCATGTGAACTGTGTGCCGTTCCAAACGCATCATTTACATAAATATCGCAGTATGATGCAAGTTTTTTGCAAAGTGCTTCATCACGCTTTTCTTCACCTGCCATAAAACGGGTGTTTTCTAATACTACGATTTCGCCATCTTTAAGAGCAGCAACTGCTGCGTCTGCCGATTCGCCTACTACATCAGTAGCGAAAGTTACTTTATAACCAGTTTTTTCTGCAAGTTTTTCTGCAACTGGACGAAGTGAATATTTTTCTTTATCTTTAACCGCTTTCTTCAAGTATTCTGCTTTTGCTGCTGCTTGTTCTTCGGCGGGTAATTTTTCTACTGCTTTCTTTTCCTTTTTGGTTAAACCAAATCCTTCGGTAAGAACATTGTGTGGCTTACCCATGTGTGAGCAAAGAATTACCTTTGCGCCTTGTTCTACCAAGTATTTGATAGTGGGAAGTGCACCGTTAATACGAGTTTCATCAGTAATAACGCCATCTTTCATAGGAACATTAAAGTCTACTCTGACAAGACATCTCTTGCCTTTTACTGCTACATCTTTAATGGATTTCTTGTTCATAAAAACCTCCAAAAACATTTATTACAATTTAATATCTTTATTATTATATAAATAAATCCGCCGATTGTCAATAGTTTTCGGCGGATTATAGTTCATAAAATGATTATTTTGCGGTGTGATTTAATGCAGTTGCCTTTTGTGGTTTTGCATAGTGGCGGATACTGAAAGCCACATTAGTAATATGGTCGCCCACGCGCTCTAAATTAGAGATGGTTTGCAAGTAAATTGAACCGATTTGTGGGGTGCAACGATTGTTTTTAAGCCTTTGAATATGCTTGCCTTCTAATACTACTGATGCGTTATCAATGCTTTCTTCTAACGCGTCAATTTCAACAAACATTTCAGGGTTAACAGTTTCAAAACACTCAATTGCTTTATCAAAAAGTTTATCAATGGTTTCTAAAACGCCCTTGAGTTCTTTCTTAGCGTTTGCAGAGAAATCCATTTCTTCTTTTCTTAATCTAACTGCATATTCAACGATATTTTCGGCATAGTCGCCCACCCTTTCAATATCGCTTACTACATGGTAGTATGTTCCTATAACTTTTTCATCTTTAACGGGCAAATCAAGTCCCATAAGTTTGGTAAGATATGCCGTGATATTTTTGTTTAAGAAGTTTAAAACTTCTTCGTTCTTTTTGCCCCTTTCAAACTCATCACAGTTTGTATCTAATAAAATATCGGTTGCAAGTGCGATATTTTCTTTTGCGATATATGCCATACGGATTATTTCTTTCTTTACATTTGCTACTGCAACTGCAGGGGTTTCCATAAGACGCGCATCAAGATATTCAAGTTTAAGGGTTTCTTCATCTCTATCACATTTCTTTTCGGGAATAATTTTGCATACAAGTTTAACTATTAAGTTAGCAAACGGCAACAATATAAGTGTGGTAACAATATTAAACAATGTGTGAAATATTGCGATTTGTTGACCAACATCACTTGACATTGATGCAAATAAGTTTACTACTTGACTGCTCCAAATCCATAACGGTGCAATAAATAATAAGCAACCGAATACATTGAATGATAAGTGAACAACTGCAGTTCTCTTTGCGTTTGTGCAGGTGCCTGCAGATGATAAAATTGAAGTGATACAAGTTCCTATGTTAGAACCAAGCGCTAAGAAAAGCGCGTTATCAAATGTTAATACACCGATACTTGCTAAAACTACCATTAAACTGGTGATTGTTGAAGAACTGTGAACAAGTGCGGTGATTACTATACCTATTAAAATAAGAAGTAATGGGTTGTGGTTACCTTGGAACACGCTTTCTACAAAAGGCATTGGCATACCGTTTGTATCAAACATTATTTTTTTAGCGTAGGTAGAAATAAACTCTAAACCTACGAAAATCATACCAAGACCAGCCAAAATGTTGCCGATATTTTGAACTTTTTCGTTTTTAACAAGCATTGCCATTAAAATACCTACGCAACCTATCATTGCTGCGATTGCACCGATATCAATTTGACCTACGCCTGATAAAGATACGATATGAGCGGTAACAGTTGTTCCTATGTTAGCACCCATTATTACATTGGTTGCTTGACTTAAAGTCATTAAACCTATGTTAACAAAACCTACAAGCATTACCGTTGTTGCCGTTGAACTTTGTATAATACTTGTAACCGCAATACCAACACCAACGCCAGCAAAACGGTTAGTAGTTACTTTGCCGAGCATGTTTTTCATTTTTGAGCCTGCAAACTTTTCTAAGCCTGCGCCCATTTGTTTCATACCGAGCATCATTGCCGCTACGCCACCGAACATGAAAAACAGGTTCCAAACGAATTCCATAAAAAGTATATCTTCCTTTGTTGTTTTTATTTTTCGCTCAAGATTTATTTTACAATAAACTAAAACCGCAAGTCAAACGATTTGCGGTTATTTTTTATCTTTTGGGGATTTCGCCCTGTGTTTTTAAATTAGGGTAATTCATTTGCCTAAGCGCTTCGTAAACGCCAACACAAACAGAGTTTGAAAGGTTAAGTGAGCGAGTTTCGTCGTTCATAGGAAGCCTAACGCACTCATCATAGTGTTTTTCAAGCAAAGTTTCGGGTAGACCTTTAGTTTCCTTGCCAAAAACCAAAAAATCGCCATCTTTATATTTTGCGTCAGAGTGGATTAACTTGGCTTTGGTAGAGAAAAAGTAAAAGTTATCCCCCTTGTAATGCTCTGCCATTAATTCTTCAATGCTATCGTAAAACCTTATTTCTACAAAGTGCCAGTAATCTAAGCCTGCCCTTTTTAAATACTTGTCCGAAACTTCAAAGCCAAGTGGCTTTACCATATGTAATTTACTACCCGTGCAAGCGCAAGTTCTTACAATATTGCCTGCGTTTTGTGGGATTTCTGGTTCTACAAGCACGATATTAAGCGCCATAATTTTCTCCTTTTAGTAGCCCGACCGAAATTCGCGATACATTCCGCGCCTTCTGGAACTTATTAAGTGATAATCTTTTTCTATTTTAATTTTTGATTTTAATACTTCGCCCTTTTTTTGAGCCGAAACATTGCCCCTTATATCTGCTATACAAGCATAGTTTTGCGCTATGAGCGACATAGCAACTCCGTTTGCAAATGCGCCTGCCCTTAGCATTATTTGTGGCATACCGTTTTCAATTTTTTTAAATATGCAAACAATAAAATCTGCGTCGCACAAAGCAAGCACTCTTGCAGATTCTGGAAAGAATAGGTCTTCGGCAATGATTATACCTATTTTGCCTGCGCTTGTATCGTAAACACGGAAGTTGCCACCTGCAACAAATTCGCTTTCATCTATTGAGTGGGTCATATCGGTAACACCCAAAAGTTTGCCCTTATCGGCTATTACTGCAGAGTGCCTAAACACGCCATATGTATCGGTATCGCAACCTGATATCACCACTCCTTGGCAAGCCGAAGATAGTTTTGCAACATCTTGAAAATATTCCGTTTCACCGGCAAGTTCTTTTTTATAACTAACAAGCCCAAGTCCGTTAAAGCCAAACACTACAAGTGATGAATTCATTACCGATTGCATTTTGTATTGCCACACGGAATTAAGCGATTCATCTGTTATAAAACAAACTTCCATACCCACTTCCCTTTAACTTTTTACTATATCATTTTATTAAAGGAAAAGGATTTTTGTTAAAAGTTTTCTTCAATAAGCCTTATTGTTTCTTCTGCCGTTTTTGCGTAGTTTATTTGTTTTTTAAGTTCGCTTACGCCAAGCATACCTTTAAAGTAGTATGGCGCAAACTTCTTAAACTCTAACCCAGCCTTTCTATCACCGTGAATTTTTATGCTTTCGGTAAGGTGAGTAATTATAAACTCTTTTAAGGTTAAATTAGGTTTTATACCTAAAAGTTCGCAAACTAAAAATGGGTTTGCTATCCCACCACGCGCAAGCATTATGCCATCTGCGCCAGTTTCGTTTACCATTTTATTTGCATCTTCTTTAGTAAATATTCCACCATTTGCAATAACGGGAATATTAACCGATTTTTTTGCTTTATAAATTGCATTATAATCAGGCTCACCAGTATAATAGGCTTCTCTTACCCTACCGTGAATAGTTATAAGTGATGCGCCCGCATTTTCTGCCATTTTAGAAAACTCACTTGCAATATCATCACCCATCTTTTGACCTGTGCGAATTTTTACAGTTATTATTTTGCCAGATTTTACGCATTCACTGATTATGCTTTCGGCTTTTAATATATCTTTAAGCAGCGCACTACCTTCGCCATTTTTGAATACTTTTGGCACGGGACAACCCATATTGATATCTATAATTTTATAATCTTCAAGTTCTTTGCTTTCACAAGCAGAGCGCATATAATACGGGTCTTGCCCAAAGATTTGGACTGCCGTTCTATCGTAGTTTCCGTTTGCGCCCCACAAAATAGAGTTGACTGTTGGGTTAAGCACTAAACCTTTTGCGCTAACAAGTTCGGTAAAACATAAGCCATAGCCATTATCTAAAGATAATGTTCTAAAAGCAAGGTCGGTATAACCTGCAATAGGCGCTAAAAAAATGTTATTTTTAATTATTAAGTTTTTTAGGGCAATAGGTTTTATTTGCAAGTTTAGTTCCACCTTTTTTTACTAATATTAAGTTTACCAAACTTGCAACAAAATAGCAAGCGATTAAAGCGATACTTGCGCCGTATATATTAATTTTGGGGTTTGAAAGTAGCACAATTTCAAGCGCGATTTTTACCACTACGCCTATGCTCATTCCTATTAGCGATAAAAAAGTTTTACCACTACCTATCAATATTGAGTTTTCAGTTTGAAGTAAAGATAGCAATACTATATTTGCAGAGCCTAATTTAACTAATTTTACCGTTATTTCTCTTTCGGTGTTTGAAAGACCTTTATAGAGTATGTTTACTGCAAACCTACTAAAAAAGTTTGTGGCAAAGGCAAAAACTATTCCTAAAATTAGAGTAAAAAGCAAAACTACTGCAATTTTCTTTTCGCGTTCTAATTTTGTTTTTGCACCCGAAACGCTTGGCACGGCTACAGTTGAAAAGCCTAATAGTAATGAAATAGGTAGATTTATTAATGTTAACGCGCTACCCGAATATAGGCCGTATAGCGCAGTTGAGTTTACCGTATATTTGCCAAGCAAGTTTACAATTAAAAAACTATCAACAAATTGCGAAAGTGGAATAAATATTCCTATTAAGGTTATAGGAAGAGCCGTTTTTAATATTTGTTTTGAATATTTGTTGTAATCGGTTTTTTCGTAAATATAACCTATTCCAAATGTTTTTTTGTGGCGTTTATATTTTGTATATGCATAAATTAAAGCAACAAACTCTGCAACGCTAACGGCAAAGGTTGCGCCTGCAACGGCATATACTATGTTAAACCTAAATGCGTATGCAACGGCTAAACCTATTAATAGTTTTACAAGTTGTTCTATTGCTTGCGAAACGGCTGTTATTTTCATATTAAACTTGCCTTGAAAGTACCCACGAAAGCACGCCAAAATTGAAACGGCAAACACGGCAGGTGATATAAAAATAAAGCCTAAAAAGGCATTTTTATTGCCTTGCAAAATTGCAATAGGTTTTGAAAATATAAATAGTATTATACTACCCACCACACCAAGCAAAGAAAATATTTTAAGTGAAGTTTTAAATATTTTATAGCCATTTTCTTCATTTTCGCTTGAAACAAGTTTTGATATGGCGTTTGGTGCGCCTGCGCTTGAAAAATCTAAAAGCAAGCAATACACGGGAAACACAAGTTGGTATAGCCCTATTCCTTCGCCACCTAAAATGTTTGTTAGGGGTATTCTATAAATTGCGCCAAGCAGTTTTGATATAAACGCGCCTATTGATATTGTGCCTGCGCCAAACAGTATTTTTTTATTTACACTTTCCATATATGTATAAAAACTCACCAAATTTGGTGAGTTTAATTTTACTCTAACTGTTTTGCCAAGAACATTGCGCCAAGCCTTACCATTTTAATATCTACATCACTTAATTTTTCTTGCTTGTCATCACCAGATAATATTACCGAACCGAACACATCACCAGATGCGATTATGGGAACAATGATTTGGCTAACTGGCTCATCAAAAGAGTTTTCAATTACGGGTATAGTTTTTCCACCATCACTACTACTTACCACAACACTTTTTCGCTCTTTCATAACCTTATCAATTTCGCCAGATAGGTTTTTGCCAAGCATTTCTTTTTTCCCACCTGAAACAAAAATTACATTATCGGTATCGGTTATAACACAAGTTTTTTCGGTTAATTTAGATATACTTTCGGCAACACCACCTGCAAACTCCATAACACTTAAAACGGGTGAATATTTTTTTAGAACAAGTTCTTCTTTATCGGTAAATATTTCTAAAGGGTCGCCTTCTTTTATTCTTAATGTTTTGCGTATTTCTTTTGGAATTACCACCCTACCCAACTCATCAATTCTTCTTACAATCCCAGTTTCTCTCATAAAAAAACCTCCGCACAAGTATTATGCGGAGATTTTGTTTATTTATTCTTTTTTATGCTACGCCATTAATGGGCCAAGTTCTATATTTATTAAACCACTCTGTTTCTTTAAGTTTTAAGTTGTTGTTAGAGCATTCTACATATACTCCATTTTCGGCATCTGATATTACCTGAATATTTCCGTTAAGGGTTATTATATCACCAACATTATCGTCTATACCAACCGTGGTTTCGCCTGATGGAACTACATAGTCCATAGCCGTTGGCGCATATATTGCAGAAGTGTATTTGCCCATTCTGTTTATAAAACTTTGTGATGGGAACAAGTTTTCGGGTTTAGTGTTTCTTTCAATCGCGCCTGCACAACAACACACTACCGACATTTTTGGCCTAATTTCACTAAGCAAGAAATCGTTTGAAGAAGTGTACGAACCGTGGTGGCCTGCCTTAAATAATTCCACTTGAGAAAAATCGTAAAACTCTGCAAGTTTTTCTTCGCCTTCCTTTTCAAGGTCGCCTGTAAACAAAAACTTACGGTCACCGTGATGGAACATTATGCAAACTGAATAGTTGTTTTCATCACTTGAATTGTTTTCGTAAAAATAGTTATATAGTATTTCCATTTTTACATTTCCATCTTCGGTTAAATTATATATTCTTTGCGCACCGTTTTCGTTGTTATAGCACTCTAACGCAGTATAGTGCTTTGCGCCAAGCGCAACTTCGCTATCAAGTTCGCTACAATATTTGTTATATGTATCGGTAT
>JAFTSI010000032.1 GCA_017467345.1 Clostridia bacterium | reverse complement strand
GCAACTTCAACAGGCATTATTTTTTGACCTACTACTTTGCCATTTTCTTTTATTTCAAAGCCAACGCGTTTTTGCTTTTCGTGAAAGGCGCGTATATTTTTACTTGCCCTTTTTAACACTTCAATAAAATCGCTTTCAACAATTTTTAGTGCCTTTTCTATTTCGGCTTTACTTACCTTTAAGGAAGTTAGTTTTACTCCGTCAAACTTTTCGGTGTATTTAATAAGTGCGCTATCGCCACTCTCTTTTACTGCTGAAAGTATTTCTTTTACAGGACCAGATACATCTTTTTTAATATCTAAAACGGCAAATATTTCTTCGCGCTTATTTAATCCGTCGGTTAATATTTTAATCATATATTCTCCGTTTGTTCTTCTAATTTTGATTTTAGTTCTTCTATTACTTGTGCTTTAAAATTATAACTTGATTTGTTTGCTATAAGCCTTGCAGAAATGGGTGTAAACTTTTCTACTACCACTAAGTTATTTGCCTTTAAGGTTGCGCCCGTTTCTACTATATCTACTATTACATCTGAAAGGTTTAAGATGGGCGCAAGTTCTATTGAACCGTTTAGGCTTATTACATCAATAACTCTGCCTTGCTTTGCAAAGTAATCTTTGGCAATATTAGTGAACTTTGTGGCTACCGTTAAGGTGCGATTTCTATCATCAACAAAATCGTTTTTTGCCGCTACTGCCATATGACATTTGCCTGTTTTTAAATCTAAAAGTTCATACACATCTGGTTTATATTCAAGCAATATGTCCTTTCCTGCAACACCTATATCGGCTGCGCCTCGCTCTACATATATTGCTACATCACTTGGTTTAACCCAAAAGTATCTAACCTTTTTTTCGGCATTTTCAAAAATGAGTTTTCTATTTCCTTCTTTTATTTCTGGGCAAGGAAAACCTGCCTTTTCAAACATTTGGTATACCTTTTCGCCAAGTCTTCCTTTAGGGAGCGCTACATTTAACCAGTTTTTCATTTTATTTATCCCCCTTACTGCGAATTTTTGCAAGTTCATCAATGTATACTGCAAAGCCGATTGCCTTTGATGTTCTATTCATTTTTTTCATTAAGTTATCGTATTGACCACCACTTAAAACTCTGTTTGGCGCGCCCAAGATAAAACCCTTAAACGCTATGCCGTTATAATACCTTAAATCTTCCACTACAGAAAAGTCTATACGAATTTTTTCAAAATCACTTTCAGGGATTAATTTATAAAGATTTTCTATAATTTTTTCAAAGCGTTCTACTGCACTTTTTACACTTTTACCTACCTTTAATGAGTTAAGTGAGTTTTTTACACTTTTTGGTGAGCCAAATATTTTGGTTAGCGAAGTTATAACGGCTATTTCTTCTTCGTTTAAGCCTTCGCTTTCGCATACCGATTTAACACCAAACGCATTTTTGCTTGATAGGTTTTTTAATATCTCTTTTTGGGCAGGCTTTGAAAGGTTATAGCAAGATAAAAGTTCGCTAACTATATCTAAATCGGTAATTTCTAAAATATAGTCGCTTGATGCCTTTTCTAAACTTTTCATTGCTAAATATAAGGTTTTAGACACTTCTTCATCACTTATATTACCTATATTTTCAATTCCTACTTGGGTTATTTCCTTAAAACTCTTTGTGCCTTTATCTACCCTATATACCTTTTCATCATAGAAAAGTTTTTCAGCCGTTTCATCTTTACCATTTTTGATTATTGATAAAGTTACATCAGGCTTTAAGGCAAGAAGCCTGCCATCAGTATCGGTAAAGGTGATTACTTCGTTTGAAACTAAAAAGTCTTTGTTTTTAGCGTATAGGTCGTATTCTTCAAACTTGCTCATTTTGTATTGCTTAAAGCCAAAACCTAAGTATAGTTCCCTTAAATTGTATGATAAATATTCTTCTTTACTTAAAACATTTTCGTTGATAATCATTTGCTTTCTCCTTTACCGTCAATAACAAGTTTATAGCCACCTTCGCCATAGTTTAAGCATTTGCTTACCCTACTAATGGTTGCCGTGCTTGCACCTGTTGCCTTTGCCACTTCTTGATAGTTTTTGCCCTCACTTAAAAGTTTTGCAACTTCTAACCTTTGCGACACATCTTCAAGTTCTTTAATTGTGCATACATCTTCAAAAAACTTTTGACAGTCTTCCACAGTTTTTAACTTTAATACAGCATCAAATAATCCGTTGTATTTCTCAATTGAAAAATTAGCCATTTTTCCCTTCCCTTGATTTAGTTCTTTATCAGTTTAGCATAGTAAAGTGATAAAGTCAATTATTTGTTGAAGATTTTTTGCTTTTTTTAACTTTATTTTTATGTTTTACATATATTTATTTAAAAATAATACATTTTTTATGCTCTATCATTTGACTATTTTCGTCAAAAGGAATAAAATAGTGATATTGTTAAAAACTTATATAAGGAGATAGAAAATGAAAATTTTCAAGAAACTTGCTGTTTTAGTGGCATTAGTTTTAACTTGTTCATTAGGTTTAATTGCTTGTGAAGAGCCACACGAACACTCTTATGATTATGCTTTTGATGGCAATGCACACTGGCAAATTTGCACCGACGAAGGTTGTGAATATAAGGGCGAAAACGCTGCTCATACCTTTACCGAAAGCAATGGTTATAGCCAAGGCGCTTACTGCAAATTTGAAACTTGCGATACTTGTAGTTATGTTAAGAAAACTGTTATTGTTGAAGCAGTTGAGGCTACTAACGCAGTAGTTGGTGGTGCGGGCGTTACCGCCGTTAAAGAAAGCAAAGTAGATAGCACTGACTTTGCTATTGGCACTCCATTTAGCCAAGTAATTGCTAAACTTAACGAAAGATGCGCTAACAAGGCTCAACCTGCTACTATTAAAACCACTATTGCTGGTAGTGAAAAAATGGGTATTGCTTTAACTGGAAATATTAAACTTACCGAAAACATTACCGTTGGTTATAACAACAATACTACTACTTGTTTACACATTATTGGAAACACCGTTATTGACCTTAACGGATTTACCATTAGCCAACGCGGTGCTGAATGTGGTGCTGCAGGTTTAAGTGGATATGCTTTATTTATTCTTCGTGAGGGTGCTACCCTTACCATTATTGATAGTTCTGCTACTCAAACTGGTTGCATTAATGGTGTTATGACTGCTATTCAAACCAACGCAAACTCTACCTTAAATATTTACGGTGGAACTATTAAGTGCGCTCAGCCTATGACGGCTCACGATGCAGATGAAGAAAACTTC
Organism: Clostridia bacterium; assembly: GCA_017467345.1. GTDB lineage: Bacteria > Bacillota > Clostridia > Christensenellales > Borkfalkiaceae > UBA1259. The sequence continues at coordinate 14,289 of JAFTSI010000032.1, read as the reverse complement.
TGCGTTTACACCGTTGCCACTAATGGTGGAACGGTTAATGTTTATGGTGGAACTATTACTACTGTTGCTACTCGCCCCATCATTAACTCTACCGAAATTTGCGAACACACCGATTACAATTTTGCATTAGCAACTTATGGCGCAGGCACTTACAACATTTACGGTGGAACTATTAGCGGAACTGTTGATAGCGATATCACTTCACTTAACGATTATAGAAACTAATTGTTTTATAATAAAAGCGTAGCAAAATTGCTGCGCTTTTTGTTTTATAATTTTAATTAAAAAAGCACGCGATTTTGCGTGCTTTTATTTTAGCCGTTTAATGTTGCAAGCATTACTGCTTTTATGGTGTGCATTCTGTTTTCGGCTTCGTCAAACACAATTGATTTGTTGCTTTCAAAAACAGAGTTTGTAACTTCCATACAGTCTATATTAAACTTTTCATATATCTCTTTGCCGATTTTGGTTTTAAGGTCGTGAAATGCAGGTAAACAATGCATAAACTTTGCCGTTTCTTTTGCATTTGCCATTATTCTATCGGTTACCCTATATGGTGTTAAATCTGCTATGCGCTCTGACCAAACTTCATCAGGCTCACCCATAGACACCCACACATCAGTATATATAATATCGGCATTTTCCGTTGCTTGCATAGGGTTAGAATTGAGTTCAATGCTACCACCTGTAAACCTTGCAATCTCTTTGCACTTTTCAACAAGTTCAGGGTTTGGGAAATATTTTTCAGGCGCGCACGCAACAAAGTGCATACCCATTTTTGCGCAACCTACCATTAATGAGTTGCCCATATTATATCTTGCATCACCCATATATACAAGTTTTACACCTTTAAGATAGCCAAGTTTTTCTTTAATGGTCAAAAAGTCGGCAAGGATTTGCGTGGGGTGATATTCGTTGGTTAAGCCGTTCCACACGGGAACACCTGCATAAGAAGCAAGTTCTTCAACTATTTCTTGCCCGTAGCCACGGTATTCAATGCCATCAAACATTCTACCTAATACCCTTGCAGTATCTGCAATGCTTTCCTTTTTGCCGATTTGTGAGCCTTGTGGGTCAAGATATGTTACATTCATACCAAGGTCATATCCAGCAACTTCAAAGGCGCAACGCGTTCTTGTGCTGGTTTTTTCAAAGATTAGAGCAATGTTTTTGCCTTGGCAAAGTTTGTGCTCAATACCTGCTTTCTTTTCGGCTTTAAGCCTTGTGGCAAGGTCAATTAATCCTGATATTTCTTCGGGGGTTAGGTCAAGTAGTTTTAAGAAACTTTTGCCTTTTAAATTCATTTTATTCTCCTTTTATTTGCACGCGTTTTCTATTACTTTTAGCGCGCTTTTAAGCGATTTCATATCAATATTAAGTGGTGGAAGTAATCTTACTTTATCTTTGGCAGTTAAACATAAAACGCCATTTTCTATGCATTTTAAAACAACTTCTTTTGCAGGCTTTACCGTTTTTATGCCTATCATTAGGCCAAGGCCTGTGATACTTTCAATACCATCTTTTTTAGATAATGTTTCAAAAATTAATGCGCTTTTTTCTTTTACCTTTTCCAAGAACTTTTCATTAAGCCTATCAATTACAGTTATTGCGCCTGCGCACGCCACAGGGTTGCCACCAAAGGTTGAACCGTGCATTCCGTAAGTTAGCACTTCGCTTACCCTTTTATTTACTATGCAAGCACCTATCGGTAAGCCCCCACCAAGGCCTTTTGCCGTGGTTATTACATCTGGCTCTATGCCAAACTGCATATACGAATAAAGCGTTCCACATCTACCGTTGCCTGTTTGAACTTCATCAATGATAAGCACCAAGTTATGCTTTTCGCAAAGGGCTTTTACACCCTTAACAAACTCTATTGAAAGTGGGTTTACACCACCTTCGCCTTGCACCATTTCAAGCATTATACCTGCGCATTTATTTTTCTTTATAAGTTTTTCAACCGATTTGATATCGTTTGCCGTTGCGTATAAAAAACCACCAGTTAATGGGTTAAAGTGTTTATGGAAAACATCTTGACCCGTTGCCGATAATGTGGTTAATGTTCTGCCGTGAAAACTGTTTTTTAAGGTGATTATGTTATAGTATTTTGCGCCCTTATTTAGTTCGGCATACTTTCTTGCAACCTTTATTGCGCATTCGTTTGACTCTGCGCCAGAGTTTGCAAAAAACACCTTGTCCATACCAGTTTTTTCGCATAGTTTTTTGGCTAAAACTACTTGGGGTTCGGTATAGTATAGGTTTGAAGTGTGTTGTAATTTGCCTGCTTGCTCGCTAACTGCTTTTTGCCAAACTTCATCAGCATAGCCAAAGGCATTTACACCTATACCTGAGCCCATATCTATGTATTTTTTGCCATTATTATCAACACATACTGCCCCCTTGCCACTTACTATTTCAACAGGGAAACGCGCGTAGGTGTTTAATATATAATTTTTATCGGCTTTAATTAAATCTTTCATTATTTGTCTCCGCGAACCATTGTTCCCGCGCCTTCGTTGGTTAAGATTTCCATTAATACAGAGTGCGAAACCCTGCCATCTAAAATTACTACCTTTTTAACGCCAAGTTTGATTGCTTCTTTGCAACAGTTGATTTTAGGTATCATACCACCTGAAATTACGCCTTGGGCGAACAATTCGTCAATATCTTTAAGGTTTACTTCTCTAATTAAACTTGTAGGGTCATCTTTATCGCGAAGTAATCCTTCAATATCGGTCATCATAATCAAGCGTTCTGCACCAAGTGCGCCTGCGATTGCTGCTGCCGCAGTATCGCCATTTACATTATAGGTGTTGCCCTTTGTGTCGCAACCGATTGTTGATATTACAGGTATATAGTTCTTTTCTAAAAGGTCAACTACTGGCGCAATATTTATCTTTTTAATTTCGCCAACATAACCTAACTTTTCGTTCTTAAAATCGGCTTGGATTAAACCACCGTCAACACCAGAAATGCCCATAGCCTTTCCGCCTATCATTTCCAAGTAGTTAACAAGTGTTTTATTGATTTTGCCCGATAATACCATTTGCGCTATTTCTACCGTTTCTTTATCGGTTACCCTAAGTCCATCAATAAACTCGGTTTTTTTGCCAAGTTTATTCATCATATCGCTAATTTCTGGGCCACCACCGTGAACAAGAACAATTTTAACGCCTATTAGCCATAAAAGAGCAATATCTTCCATTACTTGTTCTTTTAGGGTTTCGTTTATCATTGCGTTTCCGCCGTATTTAATTACTACTATTTTTCCGTTATACTTCTTTATATATGGCAACGCTTGGGTTAATACTTCTGCGCGCTCTAAATTAGAAAAGGTTTCGTGTTCCATTTTTTCTCCTTTGATTAGGTGCGGTAATCTCCGTTGATTTTTACATATTCGTAGGTTAAATCACAACCGTATGCCGAAACGCTTTCATTTCCGTCGTTAAGATTTACCTTTATTTCTATTTCTTTTTCTAAGAGTATTTCTTTTGCTTTTTCTTCGCTAAACTCTACACCTGCGCCTGACTTACATACTGCGATTTCGCCTTTATTAGACTTGAAACTTACATCAATTTTATCAATTTTAAGGTCGCATCCACTATATCCTATTGCACATAACACCCTGCCCCAGTTTGCATCTGCGCCAAAAATTGCGCACTTTAATAGGTTAGAGCATATTACACTTTTTGCTACCGTTATTGCAGTTTGTTTTGTGGGTGCTTTTTCTACTGAACATATTAAGAGTTTGGTTGCGCCTTCGCCATCACCTGCAATCATTTTGCATAGCGAAGTGTTTACAAAGTTTAATGCGCTTTTGAACTTAATATAATCTTCATTTTCGCAAGTGATTTCTTCGTTGCCTGCCATACCGTTTGCTAATACTGAAACCATATCGTTAGTTGATGTGTCGCCATCAATGCTAATCATATTAAAGGTTTCTTTTATATCGCTTGATAATGCCTTGTTAAGCATTTCGGCAGAGATATTTACATCAGTAGTGATAAACACAAGCATAGTTGCCATATTTGGGTGTATCATTCCACTACCCTTTGCCATACCACCTATTCTACAAGTTTTACCGTTTAGAGTAAACTCTACGGCTATTTCTTTTTTAATAGTATCGGTGGTCATTATGGCTTCGGCAGCATCTTCGTTGCCGTTAGTAGAAAGGGCTTTTGCTAAGAGTGGAAGGCCACTTTCAAATGGCGCAATATCAAGTGGTTGACCTATAACGCCAGTTGATGCGATAACTACATCAGTTTTATCTATATTTAACGCGCTTGCAACAAGTTCGCAAGTTTTTTCGGCAATTTCTATGCCGTTTGCATTACAAGTGTTTGCGTTGCCACTATTACAAATTACTGCTTGTGCTTTGCCGTTTGCAATATTATTTTTGGTTACGGTAAGGGGCGCGCCTTTTACAAGGTTGGTTGTGTAAACCGCCGCCGCAGTTGCTATTTTTTCGCTATATATAAGCGCAATATCTCGCTTTACTTTATTCTTTCTAATTCCACAGTGAAGTCCGCTTGCTGTAAAGCCTTTTGCAAAACATACACCGCCATCATATACTTTGAACATTTGTGCTCCTTTATTTAATTACAAGTCCTTTTTCTTGGGGCTCACCTAATACTATGTTTAGGTTTTGGATTGCCGAACCACACGCGCCTTTGCCTAAATTATCAAACCTTGACACAAGGGTTAGGTTTTCGCTACTGCCAAACACTGATATTTCCATTTGGTCGGTATTAGCAAACTTTGATGCAGATAAAAATCCGTTCTCATCTGCATTTTCGTTGTATTTTATAATATTACCTGTATAGTAATTTTTATAAACTTCACGAATATCGCTTTCAGTTGCAAGCAAATCTTTTTTGTTTAGCGTTACCACCACTTCCATTCCCCTTGGGAAAGGCGCTACGATAGGACAAAATGCAGGCGCGTTTGTTAAGCCACCATATTTCATCATTTCGGGCAAGTGCTTGTGGCTTTGACTTAATCCGTATAGCCTTGGCGCTTTGTTTAGTGGGATTTCTTCCGTTTCGTATTCTTTTATCATATTCTTTCCACCACCTGTGTAGCCAGTTAGCGAAAAGCAAGAAAGAACTGTGTCTTTGTTTATTATTCCATTTTCGGTAAGGGGTGCTATTAAAGAGATAAATCCACTTGCGTGGCAACCTGGGTTGGCTATTCTTTTAGAGTTTTTGATTAACTCTAAATTACCAGTAAGTTCTGGAAAACCATAGGTCCAACCTTGTAGCGTTCTATGCGCCGTTGATGTATCTATTATTACCGTGTTTTTGTTGGTGCATAGCGATACCGATTCTTTCGCACTTAAATCTGGTAAACATAAAATGGTTATGTCGCTTTTATTAATTGCTTCGGCTTTTGCCAAATTATCTTTGTAGAGTTCTGGGGGTAAACTTATAATTTCTATACCACTATACTCTTTTAATCTTTCGCGTATATTTAAGCCAGTTGTGCCTGAACTGCCGTCAATAAATATTTTAGTCATTTTTAAGTAGTTCCCTAATTATACTTATTTGCTTTTCTACTGATGAAAAACTTGTTCCACCTTGGCTTGAACGCTTTTCTACGCAAGTGTTTAAGTCAATTGCGTTATATATATCTTCTTCAAAAGATGCGTCAAACTCTTTATATTCATCAATCGTTAAGGTTTCTAAGGTTTTGTTTTCGGCAATACATTTTTTTACGATACTGCCTGCAATTTTATATGCCGAACGGAAAGCCATACCCTTTTTTACTAAATAGTCGGCAAGGTCGGTGGCATTGATAAAGCCTTCTGATGCTGCTTTTTTCATATTTTCGGGGTGAGCAGTTAGGGTTTCAATCATTTTTGCAAAGATTTCTAAACACTTAATTACAGTTTCAGCACCGTCAAACACACTTTCTTTATCTTCTTGCATATCTTTGTTGTATGCAAGGGGTAAGCCCTTTAATACGGTGAGTATGCTAATTAAATCGCCATACACCCTACCTGTTTTGCCACGGCAAAGTTCTGCCATATCGGAGTTTTTCTTTTGGGGCATTATTGAACTGCCTGTGGTGTATTCATCAGCAAGAGTTATAAACTTAAACTCCCAACTTGACCATAAAATTAGTTCTTCGCTAAACCTTGAAAGGTGCATCATTATGGTTGAGGCTACCGATAAAAACTCTACGCAAAAATCCCTATCTGACACGCCGTCAATACTGTTTATGCAAACACTTGCAAAGCCAAGTTTTTTGGCTTCAAACTCCCTATCAGTTTCATAAGTTGTGCCTGCTAATGCGCAACTGCCTATGGGGCTTACATTTGTTCTTTTATAGCAATCGTTTACCCTTTCAATATCACGCATAAACATTGAGGCATATGCAAGTAGTTGATGGCCAAATGATATGGGTTGTGCGCGTTGTAAGTGAGTATAGCCTGGCATTACTGAAAGTTTATACTGCTCTGCTTTGTTTACAATTGCCTTTACTAATTCTCTAAGCAAAGATTTGATACAAGTAAGTTGCTCTTTAAGATACATTCTAAGGTCTAACGCAACTTGGTCGTTTCTACTTCTTGCGGTGTGGAGTTTTTTACCTACTTCGCCTATGCGTTCAGTTAAAACTTGTTCAACAAACATATGTATATCTTCGGCATTATAATCAATTTTGAGTGAGCCATTTTCTAAATCGGTTAGGATTTGTGATAGCCCGTCAATTATAACTTCGCTATCGGCTTTACTAATGATGCCTTTAAGCCCAAGCATCATAGCGTGCGCGATACTACCTTCAATATCTTGTTTATACATTTTGCAGTCAAACGAAATTGATGAATTGAAATCATCAGCAAGTTTATCGGTTATTCCTTCGTTCCTTCCTGCCCACATCTTTGCCATTTTTTACTATCTCCTAACAACTACATTAGTCCCGTAGCATTTTACGGGACTAACTTTGTGTTTTTTATTATTTTTTATTCTTTTCGTCTACTATTGCTTGAACCTTGGTTGGTAAGCCCCAAAGGTTGATAAAGCCTTCGCTATCTTTTTGGTTGTAGTCGCTTTCGCCAAAGGTTGCAATTTCTTCGCTGTAAAGTGAATAGTCGCTCCAAACACCTGCGTTTATCATATTGCCTTTGTAGAGTTTAAGACGAACTTTACCACTAACCCTTTCTTGGGTCTTATCAACAAATGCTGAAAGCGCTTCCCTTAAAGGTGTGAACCATTGTCCGTTATATACAAGTTCGCCAAAGGTGATTGCAAGTTTTTGTTTTTCGTGCATAGTAAACTTATCTAAACAAAGTTGTTCTAAAACGCTATGAGCTTTGTAGAGTATTGCGCCACCGGGGGTTTCGTATACGCCACGGCACTTCATACCTACAAGACGGTTTTCAACGATATCAACTAAACCTATACCGTTTGCTCCACCTACTTTATTGAGTTCTAAAATGATGTTTTTTGCGCTCATCTTTTCGCCGTTAAATGCAACTGGAACACCCTTATCAAATTCAAGTTCAATATAGGTGGGCTTATCTGGTGCATCAATTGGCGAAACGCCCATTTCTAAGAAACCTTTCTTTTCGTATTGTGGTTCGTTGCCAGTATCTTCAAGGTCTAAGCCTTCGTGTGATAAGTGCCACAAGTTTTTATCTTTAGAGTAGTTGGTTTCTCTGTTTATTTTTAGTGGAACATTGTGAGCCTCTGCATATTCAATTTCTTCATCACGAGATTTGATTTCCCATTCACGCCAAGGTGCAATGATTGGAATATTTGGTGCGAAACGCTTGAACGCAAGTTCAAAACGAACTTGGTCGTTTCCCTTACCCGTGCAACCGTGAACGATTGCATCTGCATTTTCTTTGATTGCAATTTCTGCAAGCGCTTTGCCTATGCAAGGACGAGCGTGCGAAGTTCCTAAATAGTATTCTTCGTAAAGCGCGCCTGCTTTCATTGTGGGAATAATATAATTATCTACATAGTCTTCAGTAAGGTCTAAAACATAGCACTTGCTTGCGCCAGTTTTGATTGCCTTTTCTTCTAAACCTTCAAGTTCATCTGCTTGACCTACATTGCCTGCTACTGCAACTACTTCACAATTGTTGTAGTTTTCTTTAAGCCAAGGAATAATGATTGATGTATCAAGACCACCTGAATATGCTAAAACTACCTTTTTAATGTTCTCTTTGTTCATAACCGCTCCTTTATCTAAAAGCATTTTTTATTTTCGTTTACTATTATAGTTTCATTTTTTTCTTTTGTCAACGGATTTTTGCATATTATTCAAACTTTTTATTCATTTTTTTATGCATTTTTGCAAGTATTTATGTATATTTTTGTATTTATGCATTTTTTAACGAATATATGCATTTTTAAGCATTTATAGGGTTTTATTTTATATAAAATAAAAAATTAAAAACGCCACTCCCTTTTAATGAGAGTGGCGTTTTTTATGGCAATTTGCTTTTTAGTTTGCGCTATATTGATTTGCCATTTCTGCGTAGTGGTAAAGTGCTTTTACCAAGTTAGCAGAACTGTTTTCTTTGTTTGCAAGCATATAGATATTTGCATATACATTGTAGTTTAATGTTTGACCTATTTCTACACCATTAATGCTTACAGTAAAGTTAAATACTTTTGAGTATTCGGTGGGCTTTAAGCCTTGGTAGATTGCTACAAAATAGGTGTATTCGCCATCTACCCACGAAGTCATTTCGCTTGCAGTAATTGTGGTGCTTACCCCTGTTGCTTTAATGTTAAGTGCAACATTATTTGCATTAGAAGTTTGAACCTTAAACTGAATTGCAAAGCCTACTTGGTTATCAAAATATAAACTTGCCTTAGTGAATTGAAGGCTATTTGCCACAGTTCCAGTAAGTGTTCTTACTGCGTAACTTTGAGCAACTTCTTCGTTATATTCGCTAATGTAAAGAGTTTTATCTTGTTCAGTTAAGTTAGCATTTGCAAGGTATTCAGTATCGTGATTTAAGTAGGTTTGAGCAGCAGAACCGTAGTTAAGAAGTGCTTTTGCTATGTTTACTACCTTTTGGTTTTCTACTGTGTTTTCTAAACTATATGTATCAATTAATTCATACAAGTAGTCTTGCGCGCTTACGCTTGCCCTACTCCAACCAGTTATATCTAAATTATAGGTTTTGCCTTGCCATTCAAACTCTATGCTTTCAATAACGATTTTGTCGTTCATATCTTGTGGTGCCATTTCATTTACCGAAACAGTCCATCTACCGTTTTCTAATACGGCAACTTTACTAAACTCGTGGCCGTTATATACTATATTGAATACGGGTGCAGTTCCACCAGATAATACAATGTAGTAGTTCATTGATAAATCGTTTGAAATTGACATATTGATGCTAGACTGTTCGCCTACTATATACATATTGTTAGCATCATAGCCGTTAATGCTATCAACTTCCGTTTGGTTAATTACACCACTATACACTCTAAACTCAGATAAGGTAGGTGCGAAGTTTAAGGTGCTATCGTATGCGCCGTCTACAAAACTTTCGCCGTATGCCGATTGACCACCAAGTGTGAATGAGTGAGTTAAACTTCCACCAAATCCGTTGCCTGATGAAGTAGATGTTAATGCTTGTGATTGAGTGTATGAGTATTCGCTTTCAACTTCTTTTACGGCAGTAACGGTTAGGTCGTTTTCCCCCCATCTATCTAATATAACGGTTATTCTATACCAGTTTGCCTTGTCATTAAATATTCCAGTAAAGGTATAAGCCACGCCGTAAACAGATACTTCTAAACCGTCGTTTTTAAGGGCGATATACATACCGTTTGCATCTTGACCACTACCAGTTGCCATAATTTTGTATGTGCCACCCGAAGTGGTTTTTGCGTATAGGCGCATACTTATAGTTACTGAACTATAATACTTATCAGAGAAGTCGTTATTTTGCATATGACCAATACCCTTAGTTGCATATAAAATGCTTGTTGCATCTCCCCCTGCATTTAAGGTTATGCCCTTTAAGGTTTGGTTATAAGATACGCCACCTGCGTTTACAAGGTCATAATTACCACTGCTATCTTTACCAAGATTAGTTAAATCGCCAAACTCATATTGTGCGATAAGGGTGTGTGAGTTATGGTCGCCAGTGATTGATTGAAATGCAGAGTATTGCGCATCAATTTCATCAATCTTTTCTTGACTGATTACGCCCTTATAAATTATTAAGTCGTTAATAGTAACATGTGCACGCGAGAAGGTTGCAGTGTTAGTGCCACTTGTGTATTCGCCGCTTGCCATAGCCATTGCATCTAAACTTTCGCCAAACCTTGATTGACCACCCAAAGTGAGTGAGTTGGGATAGCCACCAAAACTACCACCTACATATTCTACTGAGTCAGCATACCACTCTTTAGTGGTTTCGTTATATGCGCTAACTGATAGGGTTTCGCCATCATATGTTACATATACACGAACATATTGATAGTTATCGTCGTTTGTGCAAATATTTTCTAACAACGCCGACGCGCTTGTTCCTGATAGCGATGAGCCGTTGCCTAAACTTACATAAATGCTACGCCAGTTTACTGATATGCCAAAACCAGTGCTCCAAGAACCTGTGTTAATTAAGTAGTATGCTTTATTTACATTGCCACTATTTGCGCGTTTAATTCTTGCCCTTAATACCACAGAGAAGTTTTGTTTTACTAACATATCACTTAAATCGTTACCGTCGCCTAAATCGGGTGCGTATAAGCAAGAATTAGTGTGTGAGAATTGCGCGCCCCAGTAAACACTTGAATAACTTACCGTGTTCTTTTTAGCAAGGTCGTTTTCACCAAGTAAGTCTTTACCAGCAACACCGCTATCGCCTAAATATCTTGCTAACATTTTTACCGAATTATCGGTTGTTACGGTGCTTTCGCTTGCAGTATCAAACATTATTTTCTTATATTCAAAATCGCTAATAGCATTTGAATATATTCTTAAATCGGCTATTCTACAATTTGGAATACGGAAGTTTTGGTCATCGTGTATTGAATCCGAACTTGCCCTTGTTCCTATACAGAACACGCCGTTTGATGTGCCAAGTGAATAGTTAGATAATGCAGTTGATTCATTTAATATTTCGGTATCGGTTGATACATTGTGAACAATGGTTGTTGCATTTGTTCCATCATATTTTAAGGTTATTCTATACCATTGATGTTGCTCTGGAATTGCCACTTTATGTTGAGTTCCGTTCCAGTTTATTACTAATGAGCCCCAGTCAATAGTGATACGCGTTCCGTCCCAACCTGGGCTGTTTTGCAATAGAATATTTGCGCCACCACTTAAACTGCCAAGGCTGTTTGCATTTCTTAAATAGAATAATCCACTTACTGTAAATGCGCTACCAGTAGGAACTGCTAAGAAGGGGTTATTTGCGCTTGTTTTTGAGTATGCAATACCACTTATTTCGGGGATTTCGTAGGTTGGGAATACTATTCCGTCGCCACTTTCTGGTGCGATTGGATTAATAGTGGTTAAATCGTAACTGCCAACTGAATCTGCGCCTGCGCTTTCTAAGTTATCAAACTTATACCACGCTTTTAAGTTGCTATCAACCTTTTCAAACTCTACTGCATAGAAAGATTCTACCACCCAACTATCTGTGCCGAAATCTCTTGCCATAAATACTATGCCTTCTTCGTATACTATTGCATAGTAGTATTGCGATACCGATTCTTCTATTTCATCATAGTGGGTTGCGTAATAGTTAGAAACCATTGATGGTTGGTTGATATAGTGGCCATTTCCTTCGCCAACTATAATGTTTTCGCCAAATGGGTCGTGGTCGTGACCACTCATTACAATACTGTTGGGGTGCTTTGCTATTACATTTTTAAAGCCTGAACCCTTTACACCATTATCTATTTTAGATGCAACTTCGCTTACCATTGTAGCCGTGCTCTTATGGTTCATATCGGTTACATCTTCAACCTTGTTTGAGTATGATGGTTGGTGAATTAAAATAAACACGGGTCTATCTCCACCACACCTTGTAAGTTCTGCGTCTAACCAGTTTAGGTCATCTGCTGAAAGCATACAGTCATCTCTTTGGTATTCGCAAGTGTTGAGCATTATAAAGGTAAAGCCACCTGCGTTATATGAGAAGTTTAAGCCGTTGCTACTTATTGAATTTGCACTCTTTAAGATTGGGTCTAAAGCCTTATAATCTGCTACGGCAGAGTTATAGTTTGCTACATTTAATGCTGCGTCGCCTGCATCATAACTTGGGCCACGAACATCGTGGTTACCTAAGATACTAAGCCAAGGAACGCTTGCACCACTTGAAGTAGTTAAATAGTGGTTGGTGATATAAGTATAATAATCGTCTATTTCGTTTAGCGTGGTGTTTTGGGTGTTGTTACCATAGTCGGTAAGGTCGCCAAGGTTTAATAGAGCAATTGAATCAAGACCATATTTTTCGTTTAATTGAGTTATATCTTTAAGTGCTTCATTTGCCATTGTTGGCGTTTTTGCCGCGCCAGTTGTTCTATCTACTGTGGTGTGAATATCTGATACTATAGGCAATGATGCAACTTTTTTAGAACTTGATGCGTTGCACGCCAAGTATTGAACATACTTGGTTGCGTAAGTTTCGTTTAAGGTGCTTGCAGTTGTAATTTTAGTTGCTAAATCGTAGCCTGAATAGTTATCACTAATATCTTTTATCCAAGTTGACATTGAATTTTTAAGCAGTGTTTTAGTGGTGGTTTCAGGCGATAAAGAACTAATTTGTTCGCTATAATCATTTATTTCGTTTTGATAATAGGTATCAACTGCATCTGTGTTTGCCCATTTGTATAAGAACTTTGCCTTATCGGTAAAGCAACCTATTGAACCTACCTTTACGGTGATTGGCGTATCACGATAATAAGATGTGCTCTTATTCACTTGAATAATCAAATCGTCGTTTTGGTCGGGCGATACAGTTTTGAAGTTTGCAGTTGAGAATACCATCCAACCCCTAAACGGATTGTTTGTGCCAAGCGATATGTATGGACCGTTAGATATATAATAACTATACGAACCATCATCTCCAAACATATGTATTCTATTACCTGCCGGCATCCAGCCCCAAGAACCGTTATCGTTATAATATATTGAGAAGGTATAATTTTCGGTTGATGCGGGAATATCAATCCACATTGCATAGCCACTTACATTACTTACTGCTGTGGTTACAGGGTATTTAATATATACTGCCGCAGTATGACCTGCTTGGTAGGTGTTTTGGCTTGCCCAGTAAAATGGGCCTGTGTTATCTACTACCGAACGGTTAAAGTAATAATTATATGATGAATAACTTGTGCCACTTGCAGGGGTGTAAAGTTGGGTGTAAGTTCCCATTTGTTCGTTGCTAAGTGGCGTGAAGTTTGCATCCATTATAGCAACAGTGTTAGTGTAACTACCAACCACGGTGTTTGCTTTTAATGCAAAAATAACACGGTCGTTAGTGTTTACATATATTTCGTTTTCGGGCATTAAGAAAACATATTCACTTGTGTAGGTGTTGCTAATAATTGTGCCTACCGAATATTTGCCTGTGCCTTGACCGTTTGGCCTTGCAATATGAACACTTACGGTATATGATTCGCCCTCAGTCCACTTGAATTGACCTGCACCCCAGTTTATACCTGGAATCCAAACACTTTCATTATCTAAACCGTTTTGGGTTGAGGCCAAATAGTTTTTCTCACTGGTAGCCTTTGAGAACATACCGTTAAAACTTACCTTACCACTTCCCCTTGCAATCCAAACAAGCATTGAGTGTTTAGTGGTTGAAGCAGTTAAATCGTAGCCCTCTTTATAGGCTAATCCGTCGCTAAAAGTTATGCTTGAAGTTGACGAATTAAATGTTCCATCAGTAGCAGAGTAAACATCATTTGTGCCAGAAGTGTTGCTTATTTCTCCAGAACAGAAATACCATTGACCACCGTTGCCACTTGATTCGCCATAGCCATATTGGCCTTGGCCTGCTTTCCAGTGTGCCAAGTAGTTTTGCTCTAAAGAGCCATTTACATGCCTTAACCCATAAGTTAACGCTTCGGTTGTTTTTAGACTTGAAGTATAAAGCACTACTGCGCTTAATACACACGCTAAAAAGGTTAAAATTAGGGTTATTAAAGTAATTTTTTTGGCTTTCATATTTCCCACCTACAAAATTATTTTGATTTTTTATATACAAGCCCATTATTATTCATAATAATTTTAACATATAATTTACACTAATGTCAATACACTTTATATATTTTATATATAAAAGCATAAAAAGCG
>JAFTSI010000031.1 GCA_017467345.1 Clostridia bacterium | reverse complement strand
TAAAAATATTGACTCTAAATGGATTGGCCATATTGATGCTATGGACCAACTCCGTAAGGGTATTAGTTTGCGTGGCTATGGTAATGTAGACCCTGTTCTTGAATACAAGAAAGAAGGCTTTGAAATGTTTGAAGACTTAACTATGTCAATTCAAGATGACACCTGTGTATTATTACTTACTGCCGAACTTCAACGCGTTCCACAAATGCAAACGGAAGAAAAGCGCGATTTAAGAACTAATGGTGATGGCTCAAATGTTCAACGCCCAACGGTTGTTAAGAAAAAGATAGGTAGAAACGACCCTTGTCCTTGTGGTAGTGGCAAAAAATATAAGGATTGTTGCGGTAAATAATATGGTTAACTGCGAAGAATACAAATTAAAACTCAAAGAGTTAAAGATAATTTTACAAGAGGCAGGGCACTCTCTTTGACTTAGATAAGTTAAGGAAAGAGTTTGAAGAAAAAACTGCGCTTTCACAAACCCCAGAAGTATATAGCGACTTAAAGAAAGCGCAACAAATAAACAAAGAGTTAGCATCTCTTGAAAACAAAATAAGCGCGTTTGACAAGGCAGAACGAATTATAAACGATACCGAAGAACTTGTTGAACTTGCCGAACTTGAAAACGACGAAAGTGTTTTTGCCGAAATTGATGAAGAACTAAAAAAAGTTGCCGAAACAGTTGAAGAAATGCACCTTTCAGCGCTACTTCGTGGCAAGTATGATAAACTTAACGCGCTTATGACTCTGCACGCAGGCGCAGGTGGAACAGAGGCTTGCGACTGGACTGAAATGCTCTATCGTATGTATATTTGTTATGCCGAAAAAAACGGGCTAACAATAACTGAATTAGACCGTTTAGATGGCGATGGTGCAGGCTTAAAATCAGTTTCGTTTAAGATTGAAGGTGAAAATGCCTACGGCTATTTAAAGGCCGAAAAAGGTGTTCACCGTTTGGTTAGAATATCGCCATTTGATGCTAATAAAAGAAGACACACTTCTTTTGCGTCGCTTGAAGTTATGCCTGAAATTGAAGATGATGAAGACATAAAGGTTAATCCTGATGAAATTAGGGTAGATACTTATCGTAGTAGTGGCGCAGGCGGTCAGCATGTAAACAAAACCGATTCGGCTATTAGAATAACACATATTCCAACGGGCATTGTGGTTGCTTGCCAAAACGAAAGAAGCCAAACCCAAAACCGTGAAATGGCAATGAAAATGCTTATTAGTAAACTCATTGAAAGGCGCGAAGCCGGAAGGTTAGAGCGCGACCAAGATATAAAAGGCGAAATAAAAAAGATAGAGTGGGGCAGTCAAATACGAAGTTATGTATTTTGCCCATACACACTTGTTAAAGACCATAGAACAGGCTTTGAAATAACTGATGTAAACTCAGTTATGAACGGAAATATACAAGGTTTTATAAACGATTATTTGAAAAAATCTGTATGAGTTATATAGAAGAAATTAAAAAAGGCGTCGTTAAAAGCGACGCCGTTATAATGGGAATAGAAACTTCGTGTGATGAAACTGCCGTTGCAATAATTAAAAACGGTAGGGAAATCCTTGGCGACGAAATTATAAGTTCGGCAATTGAACACTCAAAGTTCGGTGGTGTCGTTCCTGAAATAGCATCAAGGGGGCATACTGCGGCAATTTTAACGGCTACTGAAAATGCCTTAAAAAGCGCAGGGCTTACCTTAAACGATATTGATGCGTTTGCCGTTACCGAAGGTGCAGGGCTTTTAGGCGCGCTTTTGGTGGGCGTTTCGTTTGCAAAATCTTTGGCATATGCAACTGGCAAACCACTTGTTCCTGTAAGCCATATTAAAGGGCATATTTCTGCAAGTTATTTGGCCGATAAAAGTTTAGAACCACCCTTTATAACTATACTTGCAAGTGGTGGACATACTGCAATAATTAAGGTTAAAAGTTATTATGAAATTGAAGTGCTTGGCTCAACTCTTGATGATGCAGTTGGCGAAGCCTTTGATAAAGTTGCAAGGGTTTTAGGCTTGAAATATCCTGGTGGACCAAATATTGAAAAACTTGCAAAAGAAGGTAAAAACATAATACCATTACCAAAAATGCTTAAAAATTACGAAGGTAGTAAATACGATTTTTCGTATAGTGGCTTAAAAACTGCAGTTATAAACTATGTTCATCAAAAAGAGCAAAAGGGTGAAGAAATAAATAAAGCAGATATTGCTTGTAGTTTTCAATGCGCTGCAATTGATGTTCTTGTTGAAAAGGCATTGCTTGCCGTAAAAGAAAGTGGCTATAAAACTGTTGCAGTAAGTGGTGGTGTTGGCGCAAACGGATATTTAAGAGAAAAACTAACATTAGAGTGCAAAAAGAAAAAGATAAAACTTATTTTGCCAGAAAAAAGATATTGCACCGATAACGGCGCAATGATAGGTGCAGAAGGGTATTTACAATACTTAAAAGGCAATTTTGCGGATTTAAGTTTAAATGCTAAAGCCGTGCTGCCATTAAAATAACAAAAAAATAAAACAAAAAGGACTTTGAATTTCAAAGTCCTTTAATTTTTTATATTCTAAAATTAAACCGCTTATTTTTCTTCGGTGGTTTCAACCTTTTTTGCTCTTGGCTTTCTGGTAGTAGTTTTTTTAGCAGGTGCTTCTTTAACTTCTTCTACAGGAGCAACTTTTTCAACTACTGGGGCAGGAGCAACAACTTCTTCAACGCCAGCATTCTTTAATGCAGCAGAAAGTTTTTTAGCAAGTTTTGCTTTTTTGTTGCTTGCTTTGTTTTTGTGAATAATGTTTTTAGAGCAAGCAGAATCAATAGAAGAGAATGCTGCATTAACAGCAACTTGCGCTTGGTCTAAAGCGCCTTCTTTAATTAAAAGTTCTGCCTTTTTGATAGCAGTTTTAAGTTCTGAACGAATAATTTTGTTTTGTTCGGTTTTTTTGGTGTTAACGAGAACTCTTTTTTTAGCGGATTTAATGTTTGGCATTTCGCAACCACTCCTTAATGTCTTTATTTATCGCTAATCATTTTAACATAAATATTTTGTAAAAGCAACTACATTTTAGCCCTATTTTAACGATTTTCTTCAAAAATTACCTAATTTTTTTAAATAGAGCATATATATTCGTTATGAAAGACGGATTTATATGTGTAATTGATAGTGGAATCGGTGGACTTGCCGTTCTAAAAGAATTAATTAAAAAAGCACCAACCGAAAAATATTTATATTTTGGCGATAATCTAAACGCACCATACGGTAACAAATCAAAAAGAAAGTTATGGGAATTAACGCTAAACAATTTAGTGTATTTGTCGCAATTTAAATTAAAGGCAATGGTTGTTGGTTGCAATACTTTATCGGTGAACTTTGTAAATGAAATACAACAGTTTTTAGGGGTTAAAACTTTCGGCGTGTTTCCACCTGTGGAAAGTGCCATAATAAATCACAAAAATCCACTATTAATTTGCACAAACTCAACGGCAAAGCAATATGAGAACTTAAAGGGTGTTAGTGTTTTAGGGCTTAAAAACTTGGCATACGAAATAGAAGAAAATAAATATTTTTTACATAATATTGATTTAAGTTTTTTAGCGAAAGAAATACATCAAAAAAACTGCTTAATTTTGGGTTGTACCCACTATGAACTACTAAAAAATACATTTTTAAGCCACTTTTGCCCACTAAAAATACTATGTGGGGCAGAATATACGGCAAATATGGTGGCTAAATACTTAAAAAATAATAAATCATTAGGTAAACAAAGGCGATTTTTAGTTGAGTTTGTTGGTAAAAATCAAACTGAAAATCGTTTATTTTGGGAAAAGGTGGTTAAAGTGGATTAATTTATTAATAAAAAATTAAAAAAATGCCTAATTTTTTTCAAAAAGTGGTTGACAGTGGTCAAACTGTATGATAAAATAATCGTGACACTGAAAAAGGGGGTATAATAGAGATGGCAGGCAAAAATTATTCTCATCAACTTGATGCCAAGAACAGAATGAGAATACCGGCTAAACTTCGCGAAGAACTTGGCGAAGGTTATTCTATAACTGTCGGCACAGGCAAATGTCTTTATGTTTATTCTAAAGAACAAACTGCAGAAGTTAAGAAAGCGCTCTCTAATATCAACCCTTACAGAGAACAACAATTAAAAGCGGCAAGATTTATTCTTTACAACACTTGGGAAGCAGAAGAAGATAAGCAAGGCAGAATATTATTGCCTGAAAACTTGCGCAAATATGCGAACATTACAAAAAATGTAATAGTTTTCCAAGGACCTACTTGTATAGAAATATGGAGCGAAGAAGTTTGGAACGAATATTTTAATGATGTAAACTTTGAAGTTCTTGCCGACGCTATGGAAGAATTAACTAAAAATGGCTAATTTAGTTCATTATTCAGTAATGCTTGAAGAGTGTATGTCTGGGCTTGCTATTAAAGATGGGGGCATTTACTTTGACGGAACACTTGGTGGGGGCGGACATTCCTACGAAATACTTAAACGCTCAAGCCCAAGCGGAAAACTTGTAGCAACCGATTTAGATGACTACGCAATAATGCGTGGCACAGAAAAACTAAAAGAGTTTGCGCCAAGATTTCAACTTGTTAGAGATAACTTCAAAAATTTTAATCAAGTTAAAACTCAATTAGGAATAACTGAATTTGACGGAATACTATTAGACCTTGGAGTTTCAAGTTTTCAATTAGACGATAGAAGTCGTGGTTTTTCTTATCTTGATGGAAGTGTAAAACTTGATATGCGAATGAGTGATACTAATCCACTTACAGCATTAAAAAT
>JAFTSI010000030.1 GCA_017467345.1 Clostridia bacterium | reverse complement strand
GATATGCGTATTGGCAAAATGAAAAGGTTGTTAATCTTGGCACTGCATTATTAAAAGTTTACTGTGTAGCAAACGGAATTGCTTAAAAGGAGGAAAGGTAAAATGAAAAAAGAATATATTTCACCAGAAATTGAACTTGTTACCTTTTCTACTGATGATGTGTTAAATGATGGCTACTCTGGATTCTGGGGGCCTGGTGTTGACTTTAACGAGTTTTTAAGAGCAGTTCAAATAGGTAACAACACATATCAAGAATAATTAAAAAAACCGTAGCGAAATGCTACGGTTTTTTATTTGCAATTTTATGAAAATTATTGTTTTATCTAAAGATAAAAAATATAACTAAAAAAACGGCTAAAAAGCCGTTTTTTTATATGAATAAGGTTTGATACTCATTTTTCTTTTCTTTAGTTACAAGGTTATATAGGTCGCTTGCAAGAGTGTCTATTTCAAAGCACTTTTGGGCAGTTTTTTTAAGGTTTACTGTGCAAGATTTTCTTGTTAAAATTGGCACGCTTGCCGTTTCGTTAAACAAGGAAATCAGGTCTTTATTTTCTTCTTTTACTGCAAGCACTTTTAAGTAAAGTTTATCTTTAAGCGCATCTTCGGTTAAATCCTTGGTTATGCCTAAAAGGTTAGCGATTAATAATCTTCTAATCCTTGAAGATGCGTATCTTTTGGTGGTCGCTTTTTCTACTAATTTATCAAGGGTTAAATTATCTTTTGAAAGTGCTTTAAGCCTATTTTCAAGCCCCTCTGAGCAATCGGCAAGTTCTTTCATTTTATCTAAATCTGCCTTGATTAGTGCGCTTAAAATTATATCGCTAAAATCGGGGTAGCCATTTAAACTTTCAAAGGCGAATTTAGGCATACAATTCTTAACTTTTTTAACTTTTTTAGTTTTTAAGATTTCACGAATACTGCTTGCGCTTGTAATGCCTTTTTTAAGCGACTTGTCGTTATGGTTTCCATCTCTTAACATAGGGAATATTTCAAGCGAATATCCGTTTTGAACAATCGCCTTAACATACTCTAAACCAAGCACATTGTTTGGCGATAAAAGTAGTTCAAAAAGCCCTTCTTCGTTATATAATTCTTTAACCGTTTCGCATTTTGCTTTTGCCAAACTTTCGCCATTATCTAAATACTTTTTAAGTGTGGCTTTATATTCTTTACTTTCTTCACTTATTAGCCTTGCAAGTTTTAGATAGTCATCTTTACTGCCACTTTCTACACCGAAGCAAATGCCACCCTCAACTCCAAGCGAAGTTGCAGTTTTAATTGCGCCCTTTGCAAATACTTCGGCATTAGCCGTTGCAAAAACGGTGGGGAGTTCTATAACCATACTTGCGCCTGCTTTAATGGCGTGAGTGGCGCGTTCATACTTATTTAAAACGGCACTCTCTCCGCGTTGGCAAAAGTTACCACTCATTATAACGATAATATGCTCAGCGCCAAGTTCAGTCTTTATATATTCAATATGTTTTAAATGCCCGTTGTGAAAAGGGTTATATTCTGCGATACAAAAACAAAATTTCATAAAAACTTATTAAAACCTTCTTATTTAACATTTACTTTTTTGCGCAAATGGTGTAAAATAGTTTAGATAAATAATATTCTACATCATTTTGTTAAAAATATAAAGTATTTTTAGCGAAAAATAATTAAAGGAGCATAAGTAAATGTCAACAGTTCTTGAAAACATCATTAAAAGAGCAAGTGAAAAAAACAAATGCGTAGTTCTTCCAGAGGGCGAAGATTCAAGGGTAGTAAAGGCAGCAGCCGAAATCGTTAAGCAAAAGATTTCAAGGGTAGTTCTTCTTGGCGACCCTACTGAAATTGCAAAGGCAAACCCTGATGTTAATCTTGAAGGCGTTATCGTTATTGACCCTAAAACAGATGTTAACAACAAAAAGTATGCCGAAATCTTATACAAATCACGCGAAGGCAAAATCAATAAGAAAACCGGTCTTCCTGAATACGCTAATGTAGACGAAGCGCTTGCAGGCGCACTTAAAGACTACACTATGTATGGCGCGCTTATGCTTAAAGCAGGTGATGTTGACGGTTTGGTTTCAGGTGCTTGCCACTCAACTGCAAACACTTTAAGACCAGGACTACAAGTAATCAAAACTGCGCCTGGCATTAACACCGTTTCAAGTTGTTTCGTTATGGTTGCCCCAGACGAAAATAAATATTGCCCAGATGGCGTTGCAGTATTTGCCGACTGTGCAATCAACATTGAACCAAGTGCAGAGCAACTTGCAGATATCGCAATCTCTTCTGCTGAAACCGCTAAATCAATTGCAGGTATTGAACCAAGAGTAGCAATGCTTTCTTTCTCAACAATGGGTAGTGGTAACGACGATAAGTTCTTTAAGAGCGTTCCCAAGGTTCAAGAAGCAACCAAAATTGCAAAAGAAAAAGCGCCCGAACTCACCGTTGACGGCGAATTCCAGTTTGACGCAGCAGTTGCCCCTGAAGTTGGCAAGTTAAAAGCACCAGAAAGCAAGGTTGCAGGTAACGCAAATGTATTTGTGTTCCCCAACATCAACGCAGGCAATATCGGTTACAAAATTGCGCAACGCTTTGGTAAGTTCTTGGCGTTAGGCCCAGTATGTCAAGGCTTTGCTAAACCTATCAACGACTTGTCAAGAGGTTGTTCCGTTGAAGATGTTGTTGCAGTAGTTGCTATCACCGCTTTACAAGCGTAAAAAAATTAAAGGAAAAGTGCATTATGAAAATATTAGTATTAAACGCAGGTAGTTCTTCACTCAAATATCAACTTATAGATATGGCAGACGAAAGTGTAGTAGTTAAAGGTCTTTGTGAGCGTATAACTGCAACTGGCAGTATGCTTACTCAAAAAACTGCCGACGGCAGACAAGTTGTAATTAAACAAGATATGCCCACCCACAAGGAAGCAATGGAACTTGTTCTTAAAGCAATGCTTGACCCAGTAAATGGTGGACTTAAATCGGTTGACGAAATCGGCGCAGTAGGTCACCGTGTTCTTCACTCTGGCGAAGATTTCCACGGCTCTGTTGTAATTGACGACGAAGTTATTGCAATTTGCGAAAAGAACGCAGAACTTGGCCCACTTCATATGCCTGGCAATATCGCTTGCATTAAGAGTTGCCGTGAAGTTATGAAGGGCGTGCCTATGGTAGCAGTATTTGATACTACTTTCCACTCAACTATGCCACAAAAAGCGTTTATGTATGGTATTCCTTATGATGTTTACGATAAATACAAAATCCGTAAATACGGTTTCCACGGCACTTCGCATAAGTTCGTTTCAGAAGAAGTAGGCAAGTATCTTGGAAACAAAAACGCAAAAATGGTTATTTGCCACCTTGGAAACGGCTCATCAATTTCTGCCGTTAAAGACGGTAAGTGCCAAGACACTTCTATGGGCTTTACCCCCCTTGAAGGTTTAGTAATGGGCACTCGCTCTGGCGACATTGACCCTGCTGCAGTTGAGTTTATGCGTGCAAAACTTGGCTTAACGGCTGAGGAAGTTGTTAACTATCTCAACAAAAAGTGTGGTATGCTTGGTATTAGCGAATTTTCAAGCGACTGCCGTGACCTAACTGCTGCTGCAGAAGAAGGCAACGAAAAGGCTAAACTTGCACTTGAAATGGTTGCTTATAGAGTTAAAAAATATGTTGGTAGTTATATCGCAGTATTAGGCGGTGTAGATGCTATCGTGTTCACAGGCGGTATAGGCGAACACTCACCACTTATCCGTGGCTTGGTAATGGAAGGTATGGAATACTGTGGCGCTAAGTTTGACGCAGATAAGAACGAAAAAGAAGGTAGCGGAATAGTAGAACTTAATACCGCAGATTCAAAAGTTAAGATTTTGATTTGCCCAACCAACGAAGAACTCTCTATCGCAAGGGAAACCAAAACTTTAACCGAATAAAAAAAGTAGTTAAAAAAGTTGACAAGTAAAAAATAATATTATATACTTGTTAAGCATTTTTGTAGAAATTATGATTATTGACATTAAAAAAATTCGCCTATCTGGTAAAGATGAGCAAGCCTTCTTTTTTGAATACTTGCCCGAAACGGATTTGGTGGATATCCCTAACGCAAAACTTATAACGCCCATAAAGGTTAGTGGCACGGCATATATAACAGGCAACCACACCCTTTATATAGAAGGTAGCGTAAACTTTAAGATAGAAGGGGAATGCACAAGATGTTTAAATCACGCAGAGAAAGAGTTTGTTATTGATTTTGCCGAAAACTTTGATAGCGAAACGGAAGGCTCTTACCCCGTGGTTTGTGACAGGGTGGATTTAAGCGTAATCGTAAACGATTTAATAATAATGAATATACCCGTAAGTTTTCTTTGCAAAGAAGATTGCAAAGGGCTATGTGCGGTGTGCGGCGCTAACCTAAACGAAGGCGCGTGCAAATGCGAAAAATAAAGGAAGGTAGTTAAAAATGGCAGTTCAAAAAAGTAAAACCAGTAAGCAAAGAACCAACACAAGATACGCTCAATGGAAAATTAGCGCACCAAATCTTTCTGAATGCCCTCAATGCCACGAATTAAAAGCAAGCCACAAGGTTTGCCCAAAATGTGGTTACTATGATGGCAAACAAGTAGTTGATACTTCTGCAAAAGAAAAGAATAACTAATCTTTTCTAATTTTTCCGTTCAAAAAAACGAAAAAACGAAGCCACTTCTTTAAGTGGCTTTTGGTGTTTTAAAGGAAAACTAAACTCTTTTATGTTAAATATTAAAAACGCCTTGGCTTTTTCAAAAACCAAGGCGTTTATCAATTGAATTATATAAATTATTTTGATATAATAAAAGTGTTAAGAAATACAATTTATGGGTGTAAGTAATGGGTAAGAGATTGCGTGCAAGTTTAATGTTGTTGGTTGCTGCGCTTATTTGGGGCAGTACCTTTGTTGCGCAAACTACGGCAAGCGATACCGTAGAGCCTTTTACTTTCCTTTTTTCAAGAAGTTTTATCGGCTTTTTATTTTTAATACCCATTATTGCAATATTTAATTTTCAAAGCAACAAAAAGTTAGAAGTTGGCGAAAAGAAATCAACCTTAATGCCATCTAAATTAACTATTATTGCAGGGGTATTGTGTGGCGTTGCGCTAACCATTGCAAGTTATTGCCAACAAAAAGGCATAACTATGATGACTGATAACGCATCGGGAAAGGCAGGGTTTATAACTGCATTGTATATAGTATTTACGCCTATATTTGGTGTGATTTTAAAAAGAAGAATACCAAAAATTATTATCGTTTGCGTGCCACTTGCTACCTTAGGCTTTTATTTACTATGTATTAAGAGTGGCTTTAATATTGAAGTAGGCGACCTTTTAACTTTGATTAGTGCATTTTTCTTTACTTTCCATATTTTAATCATAGATTATTTTATGGAAAAGGGTGCAAATCCAATAAAAACTTCGTGTATTCAGTTTTTGGTGGTTGGCATAATTTCGCTAATATTAGCATTTATTTTTGAAACGCCAAACTTTTCAATAATTTGGGGCGCAAAACTTGAAATTATGTATGCAGGCTTTTTATCAAGCGGTATTGCCTACACCTTGCAAATAATGGCTCAAAAAGATGCCGACCCAACAAGCGCAACCTTAATTATGAGTTTAGAATCGGTGTTTGCCGTTCTTTCAGGTTGGTTGGTGCTTGGCGAATCGTTATCATTAAAAGAACTTATAGGTTGCTTGTTGGTGTTTGTTGCCGTAATTCTTGCGCAAATCCAACTGCCACTTAGAAAAAAGAAAAGTTCTAATCAACAATGATTTTAATTCATAGCCTATTTGGGCAAAGAAAAAAGTAAAGAGTAGCGAAAATATCGCTACTCTTTTTATATCTTAAAATCAATATAAGCAAGGCATAATTTTTTATTTTCTATGCTTTAACTAAAACTGCGCTTGCATTTACGCAAATACCTTCTTCTCTACCAACAAACCCTAACCCCTCTAATGTGGTTGCGCCTATTCCAACTTTATCAATGTTTAAGTTAAGCGCATTTGCAAGGTTTAATGTAATTTCAGGTATGTGTTTTAGTAGTTTTGGTTTTTCTGCCATAATAACTGCCGAAACACTTTGCACCTTATAACCCTTTTCGCTAATCATACCTAAAACCCTTTCTAAAAGTTTCATACTGTTAGCATCTTTATAATTAGGGTCTTTATCGCTAAAATGATAACCTATATCACGCATAGATAGGGCAGAGAGTATGGCATCCATTATAGCGTGGGTAAGCACATCAGCATCACTATGCCCTAAAAGCCCTTTATCGTGTGGGATTTTAATACCACCTAAAATTAGATTTCTATTTTCAACTAACTTGTGGCAGTCAAACCCAACCCCTACGCGCGCGCACATATCTATATTGTTATTTTCAAAATCTTCGGGATAGGTAAGTTTAATATTCTTTTCTTCGCCACTAACTACCATTAGGTTTTTGTAAACGGAATTATAAACTTCGCCGTCATCATTAAACACACCGTTAGTAAGTTCATATGCCTTTTTAAGTTTTTCGGTATTAAAGCCTTGTGGCGTTTGAACTTTATAAATGCAATCTTTTCCTAAATATTCATTAACACAATCGCCATTTACTTTAACCACCGTGTCGCTTGAAGGCAAGGTAGGAATACACCCACCACACTTTTTAGCACCGTCAATAACCCTTTTGATAAGGCTTGTAGAAACAAAAGGTCTTGCCCCGTCGTGAATTAAAACTAAATTGCCACTAACTTCACTTAATCCGTTTTTAACCGATTGCGTTCTGGTGTTGCCACCTAAAACCACTTTAACACCCACGGGGGAAAGGGCTTTTATTTTATCAAAATCAACTGCGCTTGCAGTAATTATGTATTCATCAATAAGCCCACTCTTAATAAAGGTGTTAAGCGCAGTTAAAAAAACTGGCACGCCATTAATGTTTTGCAATAACTTATTTTGGTTAAACCCAGCGCGAGAGCCACGCCCAGCGCAAGTTAAAATTAAAGAAACTTTCATACTACTACTCACAAATAATTTGGTATAAAGAATCGGCTTGTTCTTTTCTAACGGTGTCTTTTAACTCTAAAACTTTAAAAGACATAGTTCCAGAATTAAAGCCAAGTTCAACGATATCGCCAACCGAAAGTTTATAAGAAGGCTTAACCGTTCTGCCGTTAACTTTAATTCTACCACCGTCGCCAGCCTCTTTGGCAACTGAACGGCGTTTAAGTATTCTTGAAACCTTTAAAAACTTATCAATACGCATAAAATACCTAAAATTAGCGAAAAAGATGTCGGAAAAAGGGCAAAATGAAAAGAATTTTTAAAAATTATTAAAAACACTTGACAATATTGACTTTATCAATTATCATTATAAAATGCATTATGATAGGTTAGTATCGACACTTATCGCTTTTTTCGAAAAAAATAAGCAATTTTTTAGGGCTTTAAAAGCCCAAAATCGTTAAAGAAAAAGATACGAAACCTTAATTTTTACCGATGAACTGATTATACACCATTTTTTTGGTTTTGTAAACTACCATCGGCCTCAATGTTAAAATTTTTTAAGGAGTGTGCAAAATGTCACGAAATCTACCTGAAATTGAATGTGGCAAGGTGAAGAGAAAAACCTTCAGCAAAATTAAAGAAGCGATTGAACTTCCTTACCTTGTCAAAATCCAGAAAGACTCCTACGACGCTTTCATAAAAGAAGGTATCAGCGAAGTTTTGGAAGACTTTTCACCCATCACCGACTACTCCGACCACTTTGAACTCTATTTCTTAGACCATTCGTTGTCGGGCGCGCCAAAGTATGATGAAAAGGAATGCCGAAACAGAGATACCACCTTTTCGTTACCATTACGCGTTAAAGTTCGTCTTAACAACAAGGTGACTGGCGAAGTAATTGACCAAGAAGTATTTATGGGCGACTTCCCACTTATGACAGATAACGGCTCTTTCATCATCAACGGTGCAGAAAGGGTAATCGTATCTCAATTAGTTCGTTCACCAGGCGTATACAACGGAATGCAAGTGGACAAGTCTGGAAGAAAGATTTTCGACACTACCGTTATACCATCGCGTGGTGCTTGGCTTGAATTTGAGCAAGACTCACAAGGAATACTCTGGGTGCATGTAGATAGAACAAGGAAACTTACTGCAACTGTTCTTCTTCGCGCACTTGGTTTTGGAACTGATGAAGATATTGCTAACCTTTTTGACGGCAATCAAATGATAGTTGAAACTGCTGCGAAAGATACTGCTAAATCTGAGGCAGACGGCTTGGTGGAATTATACCGTCGTTTACGCCCAGGTGAAATCCCAACTGATGAAGCAGTTCGCCAACATCTCAAAAACATTTTCTTTGATGCAAGAAGATACGATTTAGCAAGAGTTGGTAGATACAAGTTCAACAAGCGTTTAAGACTTGGCGCAAGAATCGTTGGCTTAAAGGCTTATGAAGATGTAGTTAGTGAAGACGGCGAAGTTTTGGCAACCAAAGGTCAAATCATTACCCGTGGCGTTGCTGATGAAATCCAAAACGCAGGTATCAATGTATTCTACGCAGATGTAGAAGGCGAAAAGCAAAAAATTATTGCAAACAATGTAGTTGACTTTGAAGTAGTTACTGGCAAATCACCAAAACTCTTCGGTCTTTTAGACTATGTTTATAACCCCACTTTAGTATTCTCTAAAACTGTTGCTGAAAGGGCAAAGGAAATCGGCGAAGAAGAAACTGCTGATGAAATGCACACGGCAATAAACGAAATCTTCTATCTTGACGATAAGATTCCTACTGAAGACGACAAGCCTGAAGATAAGAAGAATTACGAAAAGGCAAAAGAAATTAGAGTTAAATTCGTAAAAGCGTGTGTTCGTTTCTACGAAATATTAGAAAGCGACGCTACAGAACTTTCTTTTGAAGACAAGAAAACTGTTCGCCCACTTTTAGATAAACTCAACCATAAACACATTACTGTTGACGATATCGTTGCAGCAGTTTCAATCAACCTTGACCTTGTTGCAGGTATCGGCTCAACCGACAATATTGACCACTTGGGCAACCGTCGTGTTCGTTCTGTTGGCGAATTATTGCAAAATCAATTCCGTATCGGTATTGCAAGGCTTGAGCGTGTAATTAAAGAAAGAATGGCAACTGCGAAAGACCCCAAGGAAGTAACTCCACAAGGCTTAATCAATGTTCGCCCTGTAAGTTCGGCTATTAAAGAGTTCTTTGGTTCATCACAACTTTCACAATTTATGGACCAAACCAACCCAATCGCTGAATTAACCCACAAGCGTAAACTTTCTGCGTTAGGCCCAGGCGGTCTTAACAGAGAAAGAGCAACCTTTGAAGTGCGTGACGTTCACCACTCTCACTACGGAAGAATGTGCCCGATTGAAACCCCTGAAGGTCAAAATATCGGTCTTATATCTTCACTTGCTGCATACGCAAAAGTTAACGAATTCGGCTTTATAGAATCTCCATACAGAAAGGTTGAACACCTTCTCAAAGAAGATGGTTCTATTGAAACTATCGTTACCGAACATGTTGACTACTTAACTGCAGACGAAGAAGATAACTATATCGTTGCACAAGCAAACGAACCATTAGTAGATAACAAGTATTTTGAAAACGACCGTGTATCGTGCCGTCATAGAGAAGAAATTACCGAAGATGTTAAAGAGAAAATGGACTATATGGATGTTTCTCCAAAACAACTTATTTCTGTAGCAACTGCACTTATTCCTTTCTTGGAAAACGACGATACCAACCGTGCGCGCATGGGCTCTAACATGCAACGCCAAGCAGTTCCACTACTTGTTCCTGAAAACGCAATCGTTGCAACTGGTATTGAAAGAAGAATAGCATACGACTCTGGCGTTATGATTAACGCTACTGAAGACGGTGTTGTTAAGAGCGTTGCAAGTGATAAAATCGTTATCACGGGCGCAAACGGCGATAAAGAATACAGACTTAAAAAGTTTGAGCGTAGCAACCAAGGCACTTGCCTTAACCAAAAGCCTATTGTTGACAAGGGCGAAAAAATCGTGGCAGGTCAAACCATTGCCGACGGTCCTTCAACAAGAAACGGCGAACTTGCGCTTGGTAGAAACATACTTGTCGGCTTTATGAGCTGGGAAGGCTACAACTACGAAGACGCTATTTTGCTCAGCGAAAAACTTGTTCAAAATGATGTATTCACCACTATCCATATTGAAGAACACGATATTGAAGCGCGTGATACCCGTCTTGGCGACGAAGAAATCACCCGCGATATTCCTAATGTTGGCGACGACGCACTTAAAGATTTAGATGAAGACGGTATTATCCGTATCGGTGCAGAAGTTAACAGCGGTGATATCCTTGTTGGTAAGGTAACCCCCAAGGGCGAAACCGAACTCACCCCTGAAGAAAGACTTCTCCGTGCAATCTTTGGTGAAAAGGCAAGGGAAGTTAGAGATACTTCGCTCCGCGTTCCACACGGCGAAGGTGGTATCGTAGTTGATGTTAAGATATTCACTCGCGCTAATAAAGATGAACTTGACCCCGGTGTAAACAAACTTGTTAGAGTATATATCGCACAAAAGCGTAAAATCTCTGTCGGCGATAAAATGGCAGGCCGTCACGGAAACAAGGGTGTTATTTCAAGAATACTTTCAGAAGCAGATATGCCATTTATGGCAGACGGAACACCACTCCAAATCGTGCTTAACCCACTTGGCGTTCCTTCGCGTATGAATATCGGTCAAGTGCTTGAAGTTCACTTGGGACATGTATGTAAACAACTTGGTTGGAAGATTGCAACGCCTGTATTTGACGGTGCAACCGAAAAAGACATAAAAGAATTATTTAGAGAAAACAACATTTTGAACCCCGACGGCGAAGTTGATGGTAAAATTCAATTATATGACGGCAGAACTGGTGAGCCTTTTGAAAATAGGGTAACCGTTGGTCAAATGTATATGATTAACCTTATCCACTTGGTTGACGATAAGATTCACGCGCGGTCTACTGGACCATACAGTTTAGTAACACAACAACCACTTGGTGGTAAGGCGCAATTTGG
>JAFTSI010000029.1 GCA_017467345.1 Clostridia bacterium | reverse complement strand
TTAAAAAGTTTAGTAAAGAACTATAAAATTATATTTATTACTGATGTATTAGCAAAAGAAATTGATGATTTAATTAAGAAATATTTAGCAAAGGCATATCCAATAATATTATCCGTTCCAAGCAAAAACGGTTCAAATGGCTATGGAATTGAAGGCATAAAGCGTGCAATGGATAAAGCGCTTGGCGTAGATATTTTATTTAACAAAGAAAATCAAGAAGATTAAAATAAGGAAAGTAATTATGCAAGGTAAAATCATTAAGGTTTCAGGACCTTTAATCGTTGCCGAAAACATGGCAGACTGCAAAATGTTTGATGTGGTTAAGGTTAGCGACAAAAAACTTATCGGCGAAATTATAGAATTAAGGGGTGATAAAGCCTCTATTCAAGTATACGAAGAAACCAGCGGTTTAGGCCCAGGCGAAGTTGTTGAATCAACGGGTGCGCCCCTTTCAGTAGAACTTGCGCCAGGTCTTATTGAAGGTATTTATGATGGTATCCAACGCCCACTTATGAGTGTATATCAAAAATATGGTGATAGAATAGGCAGGGGTATTGAAGTAAATAATATTGACCGTGAAAAGAAATGGCTATTCAAACCAACGGTAAAGGTAGGCGACGAAGTAATCGCAGGCGACATTATCGGTGAAGTTGATGAAACAAGCATAGTCGTTCATAAAATTATGGTTCCTTATGGCGTAAGTGGTAAGGTTAAAGAAATTAAACAAGGCGAATTCACCGTTACCGAAACGGTATGCGTTTTAGAAAACGCAAAGGGCGAAGATGTAGAAGTATGTATGCTACAAAAGTGGCCTGTTCGCCGTGGAAGACCATATAAAACCAAAATGAACCCAGATATGCCTATGGTAACAGGTCAAAGGGTTATTGACACACTTTTCCCAATCGCAAAGGGTGGTGTAGCAGCCGTTCCAGGTCCATTTGGTAGTGGTAAAACGGTAGTTCAACACCAACTTGCAAAATGGGCAGATGCAGATATAATCGTTTATGTAGGTTGTGGTGAACGCGGAAACGAAATGACTGATGTATTAAACGAATTCCCCGAACTTAAAGACCCAAAATCTGGCGAACCACTTATGAAAAGAACGGTGCTTATCGCAAACACTTCAGACATGCCTGTTGCCGCGCGTGAAGCATCAATCTATACTGGTATTACCATTGCAGAATATTTTAGAGATATGGGCTACAATGTAGCAATTATGGCAGACTCAACTTCGCGTTGGGCAGAAGCACTCCGTGAAATGAGTGGCCGTTTAGAAGAAATGCCAGGCGAAGAAGGCTATCCTGCATACCTTTCTTCAAGGCTTGCAGAGTTCTATGAAAGGGCAGGTATTGTAAAAACCTTAGGCTCTGATGAACGCGAAGGTTCAGTATCGGCAATCGGCGCAGTATCACCTGCAGGTGGCGATTTAAGTGAACCTGTTGCACAAGCAACACTTCGTATTGTAAAGGTATTCTGGGGCTTATCAAGTGCGCTTGCATATAAGCGTCATTTCCCTGCTATTGACTGGATGGTAAGTTATTCGCTTTATGCAGATAGGCTTACCGAATGGTATAACGAAAATGTTTCGGCAGATTTTATTAAACTTCGCGCATTTGCAAACGGCGTATTGCAAGAAGAAGCCGAACTTGATGAAATTGTTCGTTTAGTAGGCGCAGACGCGCTTTCTTATAAAGACCGTTTGACTATGGAAACTGCAAAGTCTATTAGAGAAGACTATTTGCACCAAAACGCTTTCCACGAAGTTGATACCTACACTTCAATGGACAAGCAATACAAAATGTTAAAACTCATTTACGATTTCCATAGGCTTGCAAACGACGCTCTTGGCAGAGATGTTGATTACGAAGATATAATCAATTTACCCGTTCGCGAAAAAATCGGTAGGGCAAAATATATACCCGAAAGTGAAATCGCTGAACTTGACGCTATTAACAAAGAAATTAACGATAGCATAAAATCGTTAAACGGCGGAGGGGAAAACTAATGTATAAAGAGTATAAAACCATTAAAGAAGTAGTTGGACCTATAATGCTTGTTGAAGGCGTTGAAGGTGTAAAGTATAACGAACTTGTAGATGTAGTTCAAAAGAACGGCGAAATAAGAAAGGGTAAGGTATTAGAAATAAACCGCGACAAAGCGCTTGTTCAACTTTTTGAAAGCGCACAAGGTTTAGAAATATCAACTTCTAAAGCGCGCTTTACTGGTAGAGCGCAAGAACTTGCCGTTAGCGAAGATATGCTTGGTAGAGTATTTGACGGTATGGGTAACCCCCGTGACGGTGGCGCGCCCATTATCCCCAAAAAGCGTATGGATATCAACGGCGAACCTATCAACCCTGCCGCAAGAGACTACCCTAATGAGTTTATTCAAACAGGTGTTTCTGCAATTGACGGTCTTAACACCCTTGTTCGTGGACAAAAACTACCAGTATTTAGTATGAGTGGTTTACCACACGCAGAACTTGCAGCGCAAATCGCAAGGCAAGCAAAGGTATTAAAATCAGATGAAAAGTTTGCAGTAGTATTCGCTGCAATCGGTATTACTTACGAAGAAGCCGAATACTTTGTTCAAGACTTTAAGAAAACGGGCGCAATTGAAAGAACGGTATTATTTACCAACCTTGCAAACGACCCTGCAATTGAGCGTATTTCAACACCAAGAATGGCATTAACTTGTGCAGAATACTTGGCATTTGACCTTGGTATGCATGTATTAGTTATTATGACCGACATCACTAACTACTGCGAAGCACTTCGTGAAGTATCGGCAGCAAGAAAGGAAGTTCCAGGTCGTCGTGGTTACCCAGGTTATCTTTATACCGACCTTGCAGGAATGTATGAAAGGGCAGGAAGAATTCGTGGCAAAGAAGGTTCAATCACACAAATACCTATTTTAACAATGCCCGAAGATGATAAAACCCACCCAATCCCTGACCTTACAGGTTATATTACCGAAGGTCAAATTATTCTATCGCGTGAACTTTCAAAGCGTGGCGTAACGCCACCTATTGATGTATTGCCATCACTTTCAAGGCTTAAAGATAAAGGTATAGGCGAAGGAAAAACTCGTGAAGACCACGCAGATACAATGAACCAACTTTTCTCTGCATATGCAAGGGGAAAAGAAGCCAAAGAACTTTCGGCAATCCTTGGCGACGCGGCTTTAACCGAAATTGATAAACTTTACGCAAAGTTTGCAGTAGAGTTTGAAAAACAATATATATCACAAGGCTTTACCACCAACCGTAGTATTCGAGAAACACTTGATATCGGTTGGAAACTCTTAAAAATATTGCCCAAGAGCGAACTTAAGAGAATTAAAGAAAAGTATATTGAAAAATACTTGGGCGAATAAACTTTTTAACTATCAGCGAGGAAAAAAGGTTTGGCAAGAATGAATGTAAACCCAACCCGTATGGAGCTTAAAAAACTAAAAGCAAGGCTCAAAACGGCAGTTAGGGGACACAAATTATTAAAAGATAAAACCGACGAAATGGTTCGCAGATTTTCAGCGATAATCCGTCAAAACAAAGTTTTGCGTGAAGAAGTTGAAAAAGATGTTTCGGCTGTTTTAAAACAGTTTTCTGTGGCAAGAAGTTTAATGAGCAAATCGCAAATTGAACTTGCTTTTGCTATGCCAACAATATCGGTTGACTTTAATTGTGGCGTAAATAATATAATGAGCGTTGCAGTTCCCGCACTAACGGTAACTGAAAACGAATCTAAAGAAAAATACCCATATGCTTTTGCCGACATCA
The DNA here is from genome assembly GCA_017467345.1 of Clostridia bacterium. GTDB lineage: Bacteria > Bacillota > Clostridia > Christensenellales > Borkfalkiaceae > UBA1259. The sequence continues at coordinate 2,835 of JAFTSI010000029.1, read as the reverse complement.
CAAGTGAAGCCGACTATTCTGTTGAACTTGTAGGCAAAGTATTAGTAAAACTTATTCGCCTTGCCGAAGTGGAAAAGGCGTGCAGTATGCTTGCCGACGAAATTGAAAAGAGCAAGCGTAGGGTAAATGCGCTTGAATATGTAATGATTCCTAACCTTAACGAAACCATTAGGTATATAGCCGAAAAACTTGAAGAAAACGACCGTAGCAGTAGAACAAGGCTTATGAAAGTTAAGTCAATGTTAGAAGCAAGGGGCTAATATGTATACTATCGGCGTAGATATAGGTGGAACTTCTATTAAAGCAGGCGTTGTTGATGAAAAGGGCAACATCACTTTAAGTTTGCAAATCCCCACAAAAAACTCACCAAACGCGTGCATTGAAAGTATTATAAACCTTATCAAAGAGTTAATTGAAAAATCCAACCTAACCACTAACCAAATTAAGGGCATAGGCTTTGGTTTTCCAGGTATGGTTAACTCTAAAACAGGTGTTGTTGACTTTTTGCCTAATATTAATGGCTGGGAAAACATAGATTTTTCATCTAAAATAGAAAATGCTTTCGGGGTAAAAGTAAAAATCACTAATGATGCTAATGCGCACACCTTAGCAGAACAAAAATATGGCTCTGCAAAAGGCGCAAACAATGTGGTAATGTTAACGCTTGGCACAGGTGTTGGCGGTGGTGTTATAATTGATGGCAAACTATATGAAGGCGAAGGCTCAAAAGGCACAGAACTTGGGCACACAACTCTAATATTAGGTGGTAATAAATGTGGCTGTGGAAGAAAGGGCTGTTTAGAAGCCTATGTATCTACAACTGCGCTCATAAACCAGGCAAAAGAGCAAATGCTTGAAAATAAAGATAGCGCGCTTTGGCATTTATGTAATAATAATTTAGCCACATTAAACGGAAAAATATTTTTTACTGAGCTAAATAATGGCGATAAAACGGCAGAAAAAGTATTTGATAAATATATCATTTATCTAAGCGAAGGCTTGCTTAATTTTTGCAACATATTCCGCCCTGAAATTATAGTTTTGGGTGGTGGAATAAGCGCGCAAGGCAAAGTTTTAACCGATAAAATTACAAAATATTGTAAAGATAATTACTATGGATTAACGGGCGCGCCAGAAGTAAAAATAGTAACTGCAACGCTATCAAATGATGCAGGAATTATAGGCGCAAGCGCATTAATTTAACAATAGAAAGTTTTCTTTTATAAAGAAAACTTTTTTTATTTTAAAATAAAGTCAAAAAAATTCGGTATTGACAAATTGTGTTCCTTAAAATATAATTATATACGATAAGGAGAAAATGTTATGAAATACAGCGAAAGTTTAACTTGGAAAGAAATTAACGAAACCCCAGAGATTTTTGGCAGAATCATTGCCGAAAATAGCGCAGTTATGACCGAACTTGTAAAGGCTATAAAAGAAAGTTCTGCAACAAACTTTGTGGCGGCAGGCCGTGGTTCAAGCAATAACGCACTTGTATATTTTAAGTATTTACTTGAACTTATGTCTAACTACACGGTTGGTTTTTCTGCGCCAAGTATTTTAACTCTTTATAAGGGCAAAACTAACTATTCAAACAGTATTATAATAGGTTGTAGTTCAAGTGGCAAAGCAGAAGATGTATTAGAAGTTATTAAAAAGGGTAACGAAGATAACGCTATTACTATTGCAATAACCAACGATAGAACAAGCCCCGTTGCAAGATGTGCTAAATATCACTTATACTGCTCTGCAGGTGAAGAAAACAGTTTCGTTGCAACCAAGTCGTTTAACGCACAACTATACCTTTTATTGTGGCTTGCAAGCGAAATATCAGGCAAAAAGGAAAACATATCTATTCTTAAACACTTAAAGTTAGATTTAGAGTATGTTATTCCACAAATAAAAACTTTTACTGATGAATATGCCGAACTATTAAGTAGTAAAAAAGAAGGTTTTATAGTTGCAAGAGGTTTAACATATCCTATTGCGCTTGAAGCATCATTAATGCTACAAGAAACTAGTAAGATAAATGTTCGTGGCTATGCAGGTAGTGAAATATTCCACGGCCCAATAGCAATGGTAAACGAAAACACCCCTGTTATGATTTTCTGTGCAGAGTTTGCAGGTGATGAAGAAATAAAAAGCATTATTCGTGCCGACCAAATTAAGTATGTTCAACGAATACTTAATTTAAAAGCGCCTGTAATATTAGTAACAAATGATATAATGCTTACGGGTAGATTTAAAAAATGTAATGATGTATTGCTAAACTTTAACTTGCCAGAAGCATTTTCAATTTTCGTATTCAGTATTTTCTCACAAATGCTTGCTTGTAAACTTTCTTGTTTAAACGGATTAAATCCTGATAAAATTGATAATCTTGAAAAAACAAACATAACAAAATAAACTTAAATCTAAAACCGCCGAAAGTTCGGCGGTTTTTTATTCGTTTCGGTATTGACAAAAAGTAAAATATATAATAACATTATATAGTCGATTACATTTTTCGACAAAAAAATACAAAAAGGTTAATATTTTAACCGAAGGGGAAAGTTATGGAAGGTACGCTTTGGGCGTTCGTGCCAGCGCTTGTAGCAATAGTGCTTGCACTCTTAACCAAACATGTTTACATTTCTCTATTCGTTGGTGTATTAACGGGCGCAATGTTCCTTGCAGGTGGCAACCCCTTGCAAGCAATGGGCACTTTATACACCGTAATGGCAGAGAAAGTAGGTGGCAATGTGCCTATTATAGTATTCTTAGTAATACTTGGCATTTTCGTAGTATTGATGCAAGAATCGGGTGGTGCAACTGCATACGGTCAATGGGCATCTA
>JAFTSI010000028.1 GCA_017467345.1 Clostridia bacterium | reverse complement strand
GCGTTACTCACCCGTCCGCCGCTAACTTTTGGGAGCAAGCCCCCAAAAGTCCGCTCGACTTGCATGTATTAAGCACACCGCCAGCGTTCGTCCTGAGTCAGAATCAAACTCTTAAGTTTAATGTTTTAAAGCCGAACTTTTCAGTTCAACTGCTCTAACGATTTTCGCTTGATTTGCGTTTTTTGTCATTTAATGACTGTTTTAAAAGTACATATTTTATACTTCAAAGATTTGACAGAAACTTTCAAAATAACTATTATTTCGTCTTATTTCCTTCTATTCAATTTTTAAACAACTCCAGCCAACTTCGGTTGACTTTTGCCCTCGCACTCGCGACAGCCTACACATAATAACACAGGTAATTTTTTAAGTCAAGCAATTTTCAAAGGTTTTTTAAAGTTTTTTTAAGTTTTTTTCAAACTTTTTTCTAACTTTTTTTCGCCCCACAAAATGTTGTGTTTAATTTTGTTTCAGCCACGATATTTTGTTTTTTGCTACCTGCTAAATCGTTTGATTTTTTCTAACGATTTTTTATGTTTGGCGCACTCGTTTTTTTGAGAGTAATGAGATTATAAATGAAAAAACTTTTTAAGTCAAGCGTTTTTTGAAACTTTTTAAAATTTTTAAAAATAAGTTGTTTTTTGCTAAAATTAGTCACTTTTCCTTACGCGCGCGCACGCGCATACGCGTATATATATAAGGTTTAATGATTTTTAGCAAAAAAAGAAACCGTTTAGAAAATCCAAACGGTTTCATGTCTTATTTAATTAAGCCTTTTTGTTAATATTAAATTCTCTATTGCACTTATAACATTTTGCAACACTCTCAGATGTTTTATATATGTGCCCTGCTCCACAAACTGGACACTTTATAGAAAGTTCTTCACCCAAAAACAATTCGACTTTGTTGTTTTGAAGCATATTTTCTCTTTGCTTATTTTTAATTTCTTGCAATTTTCTTTTTTGTGCACGAACAACACTAACAACACGACTACCACCTTCTAATCTTGCCGTGTCACAAACTTTCCCACTTTCAAATACAAGTTTAATGCCACCATGTGAGTTGATTGAGATATTTTTTAATTCGCCATACTTAACTGTATCACTATCTTTTTGTGCGACATAGGAAACTCTATCTTCATACGCAACAACACAATCATATTTGCATCGTTTAATTGAATGTACCAACACAATAGCGATACCTGCCAAAAAAGCACTTAATCCAGCATAAACATAATCCATATCAAATCCATCGCACGAAAATATGCCACCACCAGATTCTCCTTTAACAACAACTACCGTTCCACCTTTCTTTTCACCCTCAATATCCATTGTTGCAAAAATTGCAACTAATGATGTTATAGAAATAAAAAATAAAAATATTATTAAAATCTTAAGTTTCAACGAAACTTTTTCTCTTGTGGCAGTAGCCAAAACTTTACTCATAATTTCACCTCTTATTTATACTACACTAACCGTTGGTTAGTTGTCAAGTATTTTTCTAACCACAGGTTATATAATATAATTATGGAAGATAAAATTATTAAAGAGCGATTAAAAGCCGAAATAAAAAATTGTGGGTTAAGCACAATCGAAATAGCAAAAAAAGTTGGGGTGTCCTCAGAAATGATTACTCAATATTGCACAACCAACAAATTGCCAAAACTTGACACCTTTGCAAAACTATGCAAAGAATTAGATTTAGACGCAAACTTCGTTTTAGGGCTATCTGATATTTAAAATAAAAAACCACCAAGTTTATGCTTGGTGGTTTTAGTTTTAATTGATTATTTCTTTTTAGCGATTTTAAGTTTTGCGCCACAGTTTTTGCAGATTGCTAAACTTTCGCTTTGTTTTACCGTTTTCCTTTCGCCACACTTAGGGCAAGCGATAGGTAAATAATCGGTAGTGTCTTCTTCTACTGGTTTTTCTTCTTCTACCTTTTCTTCGGGTTTTTCTTCTACCTTTTCTTCTACGGGAGCAGGTTCTTCCTTAATTTCTTCTTTAACAGGCTCTTCAACCTTTTCTTCTACAGGTTGTTCTTTTTTAGCCTTTTTTTCTTTCTTTTCTTTTTTTGCCTTGGTAGGTTTTACTTCTTCTTTAGGCTCTTCTTTAACTTCTTCTGCCTTTTCTTCTGCCTTTTCTTCTACCTTTTCTTCCTTAGGCTCTTCAACCTTTTCTTCTGCAGGGGCAGGTTCTTCTTTTACTTCTTCGGTTTTTTCTTCTTCTTTAACTTCTTCAACCTTTTCTTCTTTTACGGGTTTTTCTTCAACAGGTAATTCACGGTTAAAGTTATATAAACCAGCAAATAGAGCAAGAACTGCAAAGTCAATTAATGGATAGATGATATAGTTCCAAGATAAATATTCGGTGCAAACTGCAATGATAGTGAAAATGAACACAAGCGCAAGCACGCAAACCATACCTGCTAAAATCCAGTTAATGATTTTGCTATATTTTTCGGCTTTGTTTATGTAATCAATGATAATTAAGATTGCAATAGTTATTACTGCAAGGAAATAAATGATTGCAAACAACGAATAGAAAACCATAACTGCGCCCATGCCAAACATTGCAAATGATGCAGAAAAGCCAGTTAATGTGGTTAAGAAGTAATATGAGAAATATATTACTGCAAAAAGTTTAAACCATTCGGTTTTCTTTTTTAACCACGAAAATAGCGCAATAGCAAATATTGCAAGGGTAATTAAACCTTCAAACATGCTTGAAAGCACTAATCCTGCGCTACCGTAGTTTGCAACCACTATGGTGTCAAAGATAAGGGCAAGCAAGTTAAGACCCAAAATGCCGATTAAAATGGGCATTATAGATTTCTTTGCCAAGTTAAACACTTTGTTTAAGAAATTTTGCATAAATAAATCTCCTAATATATTTTTATCAATCTATACATATTATACATTTTAGGTATAAAAATGTCAATACTAAAAAATGGCTTTTTCTATCACTCCGCCGCCTATACACTTATCGCCTTGATAGAACACGGCGAACTGACCTTCGGTTATAGCGCGTTGGCGCTCTAAGAACTCAACTTCAATATGGTCATCTTTAATATGCACGGTGCATTGTTGCTCTGGTTGGCGATATCTAAACTTTGCCGTGCAAGTAAAATCTTTTTCTTTTGGCTCACTTGGAATCCAGTTTGCCGAATTCATTATTAAGCCCTTGCTATAAAGTTTTTCTTCGCTACCGTGCGCAACATATAATATATTGTTTTTTAAATCTTTTTCAATAACGAACCAGCGCGACCCGTCGTCACCCTTTTGCCCACCTATGTTTAAGCCACGGCGTTGACCTATGGTGTAATACATAAGCCCTAAATGTTCGCCCAAAACCTTTCCGTCATAGGTCATAATTTTCCCTTTCTTTGCAGGAATATACTGCAACAAGAAGTTCCTAAAATTGCGCTCACCTATAAAACAAATGCCTGTGGAATCTTTTTTACCTGCCGTAACAAGCCCGTTTTCTTCGGCAATTTTTCTTACTTCGCCCTTTTCAAGTTTGCCAAGTGGAAACAAAACCTTATCAAGTTGGCTTTGCGAAAGTTGGTTAAGAAAATAGGTTTGGTCTTTACTTTGGTCTTTAGCCTTTAACAAATAATGCGTATCGCCATCATGCAAAATGTCGCAATAATGACCTGTGGCAATATAATCTGCGCCAAGCCTTAGGGCTTGCTCTTTAAAATCTTTGAACTTGATTTCACGGTTGCATAACACATCAGGGTTAGGTGTTCTGCCCGCCTTGTATTCGGCAAGAAAGTATGAAAAAACCCTATCCATATACTCTTTTGCAAAGTTTACTGAATAGTAAGGAATACCAAGTTTGTTTGCGACGCGACGAACATCAGCAAAATCGTCTTCTGCTGTGCACGCACCACATTCGTCTTTTTCTTCCCAGTTGTTCATAAAAAGACCTATTACATTGTATCCTTGTTCTTTTAGAAGAAGTGCGGCAACCGAACTATCTACGCCACCACTCATTCCAACTACTACGGTTTTTTTCATTGTTGCTCCTTGATGATTGTATTTTAGCACAAAACCCAAAAAATTACAATAAAAAGTTAGCCATCTAAAAAAACACTTGATTATTTTATGATTTATGGTATACTTATGATTAATATTACATATAAGTATTAACTTATAAAAAGGAGTTATTTATGCCTGACGGCACAGTTCCGTTACTCATAGCACTTATCATTTTAGTTTTATTTTCGGCGTTTTTCTCTTCAACCGAAACTGCATTTTCTTGCGCAAACAAAATTAAACTTCGCTCAATGTGGACTTCGGGGAACAAGCGCGCAGGCAAGGTTTTAAAACTTGCCGAAGAAAACTACGGAAACCTTATTACCACAATACTTGTTGGCAATAACATTGTTAACCTTACGGCAGCCACCTTGTCAACCTTGTTTTTTGCAAAGGTTATTACCGAAGGCACGGTTGATGCGTCGCTTATATCTACCATTGTTATCACACTTGCCGTTTTAATTTTTGGCGAAATTACGCCTAAGTTTTTGGCTAAAACTGCGCCAGAAAAAACGGCTATGGCGTATTACCCTATTATAATTTGTTTTTATTATATCTTTTACCCCTTTAACCTAATTTTTGGGGGTTGGAAGTGGCTACTTGGAAAGGTGTTCCGTATTAAAGAAGAACAAGTTATTACCGAAGCCGAAATTATGACGGTGGTTGAAGAGGCCGAAGAAGATGGAACTCTTAAAGAAGAAGAAACCAACCTTATTCGCTCTGTTATAGAGTTTGACGATTTGGAAGTTGGCGATATTTTAGTGCCAAGGGTAAATGTGGCGGCGGTTGGTCTTACCGATTCAATGGACACCATTAAAGATGTGTTCGTAAAGGAAGGCTATTCAAGGCTACCTGTTTATAGGGGTTCAATAGACACTATTGTTGGAACTATTCACCAAAAAGATTTCTTTTCGGCATACATTAACGGCAAAACCAACATTGAAGATATTTTAGTGCCATTAATTTTAACTACTGAACACATTAAGATTTCGGCGCTACTTAAACAAATGCAAAAAAAGAAAATCCATATTGCAGTAGTTTTAGATGAATATGGTGGAACGCTTGGGCTTGTTACTTTAGAAGACATTTTAGAAGAACTTGTTGGCGAAATATGGGATGAGCACGACGAAGAAATAAACTACTTTAAGCGCATTAACGAAAGCACTTATATAGTTGACTGCAACGCTCCCCTTTGCGACTTGTTTGAAATGCTTGACCTAAAAGGCGAAGACGAAGAGTTTGAAGCAAACACCGTTAGTGGTTGGATTATTGAAATGCTTGGCGAAATACCACACGCAGGCAAATCGTTTAGCCACAAACACTTTACGGTAGAGATTTTAAAAAGCACCGTTCGTAGAGTATTACAAGCAAAAATTACAATTAACACAAAAGTTGAAGATTAACAATTCGCCACGATTATTCGTGGCGATTTCGTTCCCGTAGCTCGACTGGATAGAGCATTAGATTCCGATTCTAAAGGCTGTAGGTTCAATTCCTGTCGGGAACACCAAAAAAGAACGATTAAAAATCGTTCTTTTTTTATCCATTGCAAAAGCAATGGTATATCATCACACGAAGTGTGTATATCATTGCCGTTAGGCGTATATCATCAACCAAAGGTTGCATTATTTCGCAATGATGATATACAAGGCTTGCGCCTTGGTGATATGCAAAACTGTGTTTTAATGATATGCACGGCTTTTGCCGTGATTTATTTTGTTTCATTTTATCCACCCGCGAAACAAAAACCTGTTGTTGATTTTTAATATAAGTAGTGATATAATTAAAATAGTTTTTGACATCAAGGAGTTTGCTATGAAATATAAAGTTATCGGTTGGACTTTTTACGAAGATAGTTCTTTCCCTAACGTTGACCTTACCTTTGCAGCGCGCCACGCGATTGTTGATGAAATAAAAGAAAAGGGTTATTTGTTTTCTGGATACGACCACCAAGAAGCAAGTTATGGTGTGCCCGTTTTAAATGATGGAAAAAGGCGCGTTTGTAGCCAAAGGGGTTTTGGCGACATTATGGCAGAAGCACACGGCGAAACGGATATTTTTGCTTATTCAAGGTATGCGTTTGGAATAAACCGAAGCGCAATTGTTGCCCCAAAAGCAAGTGTTGATTTAGATGCTATTAAGAAAAAATCGCAACTTTGCGAAAGGTTTACTTTGCCACTTGATAAAGAAAAATATGATAGCGCAATTGAAACCAAAACACTTGTGCTTGACGATTTGCCACTTTTAAGATATCTTGAAAAAGGCGACAAAATAACTTTGGTTTGCGATAAAGAAAAAATCACGCTAAAAGTAATTGACGCCAATAGAGAAAAAGATTTCACCAAAGAAGAAAGGCTTAGCCTATTTTCAATGAAACCCACCGAAGAAGAAAACCGAAAGAGAATTGAGCGAATTAACAGCGCAAAAATAATTTTAACTATTAAGTTTAAATAAACAAAAAGAGTGCTTTTGTTAGCACTCTTTTTTTATATTAAAAACATTAAAAATCCTTTTCCCTTTTTTAATTGCATATTCGTATGCCAAAAAAGTTCCACTTTTGGTGTTCGTTTTAGGTTTGTATTTTTCATTATAATAAAAAACACAAACATCACTTTTATCAACCATAAATTGATTGCGCCTAATATGACTAAACTTATTTGTCATTAACTTTTCATCATAAAAATAACTATCTTCATAAAACCCTTTAAGATAATTAATATAATTATCGCTTACAACAGGATATTCTGCCCTAACAAAAACGCGTTTTAAATTAGAGTAATTGTTCATAAGTTCCGTAACAACATCATAACAAAAATCATTAAAATTGCTTTTGCTCCCAAACAAAAACTCAGTTATATTCTCTTTTTCAATTAACAGAATTAATAGTTCTTTAATTATTTGTTTTGTTTCGGTGTCTTGTTCAAAATCTCTATGCCCTATCACACAGCAAGTTTTCATTACAATTCTCTAAAAATTATTTTTATACTCATATTATAATTAGGCAATGCCTAATTGTCAAGCAGACATTAGGTGTTGCCTAATATAATTGTGGTATGGATAAAAACTTAGATTTATTAATTACTGAAAACTTAAAAAAGGAAATTGAGCAATCTGGACTAAAAAAGAGCGAAATTGCAGATGCGATAGGCGTGTCAAGGGCAACTGTTTCGCAATATCTTTCAGGTAGGGCTCAACCAACACTTGCTACCTTTTCAAAACTTTGCGCCGTGCTTGATTGTTCGGCAGATGATATTTTGAACTTAAAAAAATAGCAATAAAAAAGAGTGCTTTTGTTAGCACTCTTTTTTGTTAGCCGTTAAAATCACGGTCAAACTCTATTACTGCGTAGTAGGTTTTTTCATATGTTTTTAGATAGTTTTCAACTAATGCCTTTATGTCTTGTTCGGTGTATTTTACCCCATACGGAATAACCACATCAAAAATAACATTAGTGTGTGAAACACCTTGCACCACTCTAAAATCGTGGGTGTTAAGGTTTTCGTCAAGCCCCTTAATTATATCGTGAATACCCTGTTTTAGTTGGTTGGTTTCTGGGTCGTTTATAGCAAGTGGGTCAAGGTGGCAAGTTAAGTGAACATTTAAGTCTTTTGCAAAATCGCGTTCAATATTATCAAGTAGGTCGTGCGAAATCATAACATCAACTGCCGAATCCACTTCAATATGCACGGTTGCAAAGGTTTGTAATGGACCATAACTATGCACAACTAAATCGTGAATACCTAAAACACCGTTATATGATTTTAGTTTTTCTTCAATTTCTTTTACCTGTTCTTTTTCTGGTGGTTTACCAAGCAACGGGTCAATGGTTTCTTTTATTAAGCCTATTGCCGATATTATAATGAATAGCGCAACAAGTATTGCTAAATACCCATCCAAACTAATGCCGAAAGCCAAAGTAACTATTGAAGATGCCAAAACGATTGAAGTTGAAATGGTGTCGTTACGGCTATCTTTACTCATTGCGATAAGCGCCGTTGAGTTAATGCTTTTGCCAAGACCGTTATAAATAAAGGAAAGGCAAAGTTTAACAAGTATTGCCACACCTAAAATAACACAAGTGATTATTGAAAATGCCGTGCTTTCGCCAGATATTATTTTTTCAATGCCTGCCCTACCCACTTCTACGCCGATTGTTAAAATTATAAACGCAACTATTAATGCCGTTATATACTCAAAACGCGCGTGGCCAAAAGGGTGTTCTTTATCGGCAGGGCGATTAGAAAGTTTAAAGCCTAAAAGGGTTATTATAGAAGTCATTGAGTCGCTTAAATTATTAATAGCGTCGGCAACGATTGCAACACTACCAGAAATTAAGCCTGCAAACAGTTTACCTATAAATAGTATTACATTACTTACTATGCCAAGTATTCCTGCGCTTACGCCATACCTTGCCCTAACTTTTGGGTCTTCGGTGTTTTGATAATCTTTAATAAAAAGTTTTTTGAAAAGTTTAGTCATTTTTTTAATTTCCTTTTTGGTATAATAACACAGTTTTAAAAAAATAGCAACGAAGATACGAAAAAAGGCTTTGCTTTTGCAAAGCCTTTTAATTATTCAACTACCTTTTTTTGCCAAGAGCGTTCTTTACAGTTTGGGCATTTCATATGCCTTGTTCTGCCACAATGCGCCGCCCAAAACACTTGCTTAAATGTTGGAACATATTTATGCCCACACTTGGCGCAAACATAATACCCTGCAACTTGCTCTATTTTTAATGCAAAGCCTACGCCCGTAATTGAAACTGCAAAAGCAAACACTATAATAACTATTCTAAGCCAATCTTCCATTTGTAAATAAGACGCAATCATTGTTAACGATAATAGTATTATTATTGAAAGAACGCCTAAAACTATTTCTATTGATAATAGCCTTCTATCGGCATTTGCTTTTAAGGTTTGTAATTCATATAAATGTTCTTCTGCCTTGTCAACATACTTATCGGCAGAGATTTTTTCACCAGAAAGCAATTCGTTTACCGTTATGCCCAAAACTTCGCAAAGTGGCATCATAAGTGAAACTTCGGGTAGCCCCCTACCAGTTTCCCACTTGCTAACGGTTTTATCGGCAACGCCTAACTTTTCGGCAACTTCTTTTTGGGTTAAGCCCTTTTCCTTTCTTAACTCTGCTATAAACGCACCTGTTTTTACTTGGTCCATTTCTTTGCTCCTTTTTTGTTTTCTACCGTAATTTTATCACGGCAAAACCCAAATTAAAACCCACGAACCGTAGAATTAGTTGGGTTTTTTATGCTAAAACTGTTAAATCGCTCTCCAAAACGGTGTATGCGTTGCCTGTTACCGTTTCCGTTCCGTTAAAAAAGGTTGCAGTTATTATGTCGCCCGATTTTACCGTTAACAAAAAGTCGCCTATATCAAATGAACGATTTAGGTTATATACATTTCCGTTTTTAGTAAACGATTTCAAGATATTTCCACTACTTAAACCAAGTTTTTCAATTATACTACCACTTGTTATAGTGTTAACTTCTAATTCTTCTTTAACTTTGCCGTAGCCTAATGTGGCATCATAAATATACTTTGCGTTCTTGCCTATAACGGTTACGCCAAGCGTTATGCGCTTACCAGATTTTAAGCCTTGCATAGCATAATATTCAATGTTTTGAACTACACCTTTAACCACGGGAAGTGGGATTGCGTAGTTTACATTTTGGTCGGTTCCATCACCCGCGTTAGTTATGCCTATAAGTTCGCCTTTAGAATTAAACAATCCCCCGCCACTACTACCACTATAAATAGCCGTGTCAATTCTCATAGAACGGTATGCTCTTGCCGTGCCGTCAAGCGCAAGGCTAATGTATTCATCATCAATACTAATAATGCCTTGGGTAACGCTTAAACCCTCATCTTCGGGGTTGCCAACGGCAATAGCAGTTTGGCCAACATAGTATTCGTCGGCAAAAGTTACTGCCGAAACTTTATCGTTTATGCTTAAAACTTCGCTTGTGGGAACTTTAATGAGCGCAATATCGTAGGTGAGTGAGCCACCAACATATTCGCCAGATAAAGCATACGAACCATAATCGTATAAACTATAACCATCACTATCTACTTCGCCCGTTTTAATGGGCGCGCTTTCGCTACCGTATAAATAGAGATTGATGCGCTTTGGAAGTTTATCGCTTTCTAATGCAGAGTGGTTATATACTACATGGTAGTTTGTTATAAAGTAGGTGTAATCATTTTCAATTTTATATATTACCGCAGAGCCACAACTTATAGAAGTGTCCGTTGCCGTTTGGAAAGGGTTTATCATATAATTTACAGTAAACTCTGTGTAAATCTTTGCCGAAGATAAAAGCGCCTTGTTTGCCGAAACTGAGTTTAGGTTGGGATTAACCACAACTACTTCACGCAAAAAATCTTCATAAGTGGCGGTTGGGTGGCTTTGTAAATATTTGTTAAACAAGTCGTTTATATCAAGGTCTTTACCATCTTCGCCATCTAATCCACTTGCGCCGTTTGTTATTTCAAAGGTAGAAGTTGTGCCGTCGGTATAGGTTATGGCATAAATGTCTTTAAGCCCAACCGAACTTGTTTTTTCAATAGAAACTATTGAGCGAGCATCTTCATTATTTTCGCACGCAACAAGTGAAAAGGGCATTATTAAACATAAAATCAAAAGGGCTATTCTTTTTAGTGCGTTCATATTTTTCTCCTAAGTATATTTTAACCACTAAACATTTAAAATATATTAAATCTATTTAAATAATTATTTGCGCGCTTTAAATATTGAAAGCGCGCAAAAGAAGTTTATAAAGTGTGAACTTTTACTATTCTTTCTTTATATTCACTCTTTAATTTTTTATAGGCAATATCCCTTGCCTTTTTGCTTTCAAATATGCCAAACACCGTTGGACCACTACCCGTCATAAGCGCATTTATTGCGCCTACCTTTAATAAACTGTTAATTGCAGTTTTTATTTCTGGGCAATACTCTATGGCCGAGTCGGTAAGGTCGTTTTTTAAGTTTTTGAAAAACTCTAATATGTTTCCACTCATAAAAACATCAATGAGTTTTTTTGAGCAAGGTGGATATTCTTTTCCCATTTTATCAAAGGTTTTGAAAACATCTTTTGCCAAAACCTCTTTTTTGTTTTCAATAAGTAGCATATATGTTTTTGGCAACTTTCCTATTTTTGATATTTTATCGCCACGGCCTTCAAGAAGTGAAAAGCCACCCTTTAACATATACCCCGAATCGCTACCCAAACTGTTGGCAAGGTCAAGCGCATCTGTATCGCTTATTCCGTATATTTGTTGATTGCACTTAATAACCCCTGCAATATCTGCCGAAGAACCTCCAAGCCCACCACCAACAAAAATGTGCTTGTTTATGGTTATGTCTGCACCAAACGCGCCGTATAAAACCGATAACTTTTCGGCAGTTTTATAGGCATTATTTTTTTCTATAGCGCATCCACTCTTTAACCCCTTTTCAGTTAGGGTTATTGCATAATCTTTTCTTGGCTTAACGGTTAACTCATCATATAAACTAATTGAGCACACTATTGAATTAAGTTGATGATAACCATTTTCTGCGTGGGCAACATCTAATGTTAGATTGAGTTTTGCAGGGATTTTTGCTTTTGCTTTTTTCATTTTATTCCTTATGCTTTTCTATAAACAACAATTCGCTCTTCGCCAGTTAACGGGAATTGCAAATCTTTATTATTAACTACTAATTCATCAGGGCAAACATTAAGCCGTTTTGCAAGCGACCAAAGGTCTTCGCCCTTGCCTGCTAAATACACCGATATTGCCTTATCGCACTCTTGCTTTTCGGCAAGCGCAGTAATTTCGCTAACAAATTCGCCAAAAGATTTAACCACCTTTTTTACACAAACAGAAGTGTCGGCAAATATTTCAATTTCGTTTTGAGCCACGATTTTTGCGCCCACCTTGCTTATCGCAACGCTTAATTCTGGCAAGCAAGCGCCTTCGCAATTAATAGGCAAACTTCTTTCAAATGGCGATTCTAAAAGTTTTGTAAACTCCACCCCGTCGCCATCTTTAAAGAACACGCGCATTGACAACACGCCTTCCATTTTAACTTCTTCGTTGGCGATAGATATGTTTGTTATTTCTACCCTTTCGTTTGAGGCGCAAGTTATTCTTGCCGATACTGGCAATTCTTCGCTTACGCACCTACCCGACAACTTACACGGTAGCGACGCGATACACTCTTTCCTTAAACACAAAAAACTATCTTGTTTTATTTCAAGTTCCTTTTCCGTGCTAAACACATCACTTGCAACGGTTATGCTTTCTGCCGAATAGCACTCACCTTCAAGTTCTAACGACACGGTGGCAACAACGGTGCTTTTTTCACTTTCTGCATCAACCGAAACTTCCGTTTTAAAACTCTTAACAAGCGCTTTTGCATCGGCGCTCATTTTAGGCATAGCGTCTTCGCAATCAATTTCTAAACGGAAAGCCGTTGATTTGTCTTCTCTTATTATATCGCTTTTTTCACGGTTTTGCAATAAAAGAGCCGAAAGAAAAACTTCGCCGTCAACGATTATGCAGTTTACCCCTGCTTGAACTTGCGTAACGGCAACTTCAACCTTTTGCGATAGCACTTCTAAAACAGGGTAGTTTAGTTCAAACTCACACTCAACAGGGCATACCGTTTTCTTTACGCCATACCCCTTAAAATATTGAACTTCCTTTTTATCTAACACAAGCCCATTTCCACCAACAAGCACGGGCTTTGTTTCGCAGTTTTCCACTTCTATTTTTACTTCAAGTGTTGCAGTAATCCTTACACTTACGCCCGAAACATCCCACTCCGTTTTATCTGGTAAAACTTCAACAAAAACTGCCTTTTTATTTATATTGTCAATTGCGCAAACACCAACAAATTCGTTGGCGCACTCTACCTTTCTAACAGAGCCGTCTTGGTGAACATAGCAAAAATAGAATACTATTTTTCCACCGTATTTTATGCCCGTTTCGGTTGTTTCCTTTTCCACACCAAACACCCTTGCCGATAGCGATAACACCTTTTTAACATCTTGTGAGTTTAGTTCGGTTTTTGCTTCTGCTTTAATTCTTTCGCTAAAAACTTTGTTTTCGCCTTTAATTATAATGCTTTCAAAATTAGGCTCTATTGCCATAACAAATCCCCCTAAGTTGTTTTCTATCGTTATAGTTTATACCCAAGGCGCGCCTTTTATGACAAAAATAAAAGAGCGATTTTTTAATCGCCCTTTTTAGTTTATTTATAAATATAATATTCCGTTTGTTTTCCCGCAACCACCGAAACTGCATAGCAACTACTATTATCAAACATTCTTGACCTTTTGGGGATTATTTGAACATAGCATTTATTTTCAATATCAAGTAGCATATGGAAATGCCCACCCTGTTTTACGGTGCTTTCGTTAATTCTATCTTGAACGCTTTTATAGTATTCTTTTATGGTTTCAAACCTTGAAAGGATTGCCGACACATTTTTTTCGTGGTCGCCCGTGTTTAAAGTAATTATTCTAAAAGTAACATCACCAAAAACCATTGCCACTTCGCAAAGAGAGCCGTTTATAAAGTTTTCTAAAAATGTAACGGCACTTTTCGCGCTATCAAAATGTTCGTGACCAAAGCGCGTGTGAACGGTGAACTCATTTTCAACATCAATAAAAAATGTTTCTTCTTCTGGCTCATACTCTTGTTCTTTTTCGTAAGGTATTTCTACCTTAAAGTATGGGCAATGATATTCATCACTTTCATAGTAGTAATCTGCGCCGTTAAGTGATGCGCCGGTAAGCAAAATTGATAAATCTTTTATTGCCCTATCGCAAAGCCCATCAACCTTTATTTTTCTTTCGTTCATAATTTTACCTAAAAAGCAAAAGCGACTTTTATGTCGCTTTTAACTGTTTGTCTTCTTTTACCTTTACTTTCCCACACATATACTCTGCGTAAGAATAACTGGTTTTGCCCTTAAAACTTTTATCTATCGGCTCAACGGTAAATAGCGCCGGATACACGCCCGATAGTTTCCCACAAAAACTTATAAACTTGTTTCTGCCAAGGTTTAAGGTTACTTCCACCTGCTTTTCGTAAAGCGATTTAATTTTTTCTTTTACTTCTAAAACTGAACCTAAACTTTTAATCATATAAAAGTTATTAACAGTTTTTTATTTTTTTATACCTTACTTTTCGTCTTCGTCATCAAAGTCGTCTTCGTCGTCTTCGTCAAGTTCGGTGTCTTCAAAATCGGCTTCGTCAATTTCGGGCATTTCAAAATCATCATCAATAGAAGATTGCTCCTCAATTTCCTCTTCTTCCTCTTCGTCGTCGTCTTTGAACATTTCAGAGCCTTCTTCTTCGGCGAGTTTGTTTAAGGAAATCATCTCTTCGTCGTCTTTTTCTTCTTCCTCTTCGTCGTCAAGATAATTCTTCCACTCTTCATCTTTGTCCATATCTATTTGACCGTTTTTGTAGTCAATTTCTTCGGCACACTTAGCGCACATCTTTTCTTCGGGCTTAATGTAGTTTTGACCACAGATAGGGCAAAGCATTAAGTTTTCCGTTTCAACTTCGTCGTCTACGGCAAAAATTAATTGTGGGCCTTTTTTGAGTTCTGCTTTACAAACATCACAATACTCTTCGCCCTCTAATATAAAATTGAGTTCGCATCTTGGACATTTAATGTATTTTGGCATACAGTTTTCCCATCCCTTTATATCATATATATAGTTTTT
>JAFTSI010000027.1 GCA_017467345.1 Clostridia bacterium | reverse complement strand
CCTTCGTTAGTTGCGTGATAGTAGCCATACTTATCCGTGCCTATCATATCAACTAAAAGCCTTGCAAGGTCAATAGTATATGTTGGAGTTCCAACTTGGTCGCACACAACCTTAACTTGTGGAAACTTTCTTCCAACATTTAGCATAGTTTTAATAAAGTTTTTGCCATTAAGCCCAAACACCCAAGCAATACGAACTATAAAATATTTTTCAAGTGTATTTGCTATTGCAAGTTCGCCTCTAAGTTTACTATCTCCATAAACGTTTAGGGGCGAATAATTTTTATCATCTGGTAGCCAAGGCTTATCACCTTGCCCATCAAACACATAATCGGTGCTAATATACACCACTTTCGCGTTTATAAGTTTTGCCACTTTTGCAATATTTAAAGGGCCTTCACTATTTATAGCATAAACCTTATCCTTTTTATCTTCATCTTCGGCAAGGTCAACCGCCGTCCAAGCGGCGCAATGAATTATTACATCAGGATTAACCTTTTTTAACACACTCTCAACATGTTCGTAGCAAGTGATATCCATTTGTTCATAATCCATATTTGCAACTGGAGAGTTTTCGGTAATTCCTGAATACTCTGGCGCAATATCGCTACCAACTGCCAAGATATTTCTTTTATTTAATTCTTTCATTACATCGTGGCCAAGTTGCCCAGCCACACCTGTTACGAAAACTTTCATACCTTTACCTTCTTTTTGTTAATTACATTTATTATCTTGGTTTTCACTAAATAATAAACTTCTCTAAGCAATAGACATAGCGCAATACTTACTATTGTATAAACTATCCATAGCCAGTATGTTTCAGTAAATAAAACAGGGTGTTCTGCTAAGCGCTCAATTGGCAATTTACATACCATTATGTATATCAACGATACTGGCTTAAAAAATACAAAATGCCATAACACTATAAACATCGTGTTCTTGCCTATATAACATAAAGATTTTACCAACCAACTTTTACCTTTGTTAATTATATCTGCCAAACACCAAAGCATCATCCAGCCTAAGATAGGGCAAACAATCACCCCTACAAAAATATTTATTAGCGCAAATAAATATTCTTTTACAAAAAGCACACATATCAACAATCCACATGAAATAATTGAAACAATTATATTTAATATAAAATTAAATGTTAGTTTGTTTTTTAGTTTGTTAACGGCAACCCCCATGGCAAATTCAACATAAGCAGAACAACAAGGAATTATAATAAAAGGTATTGAAACCATGTTCAATTGCGATAAGCAATAAATTAACAAACAAATTATTGCGACTATAATTATAAAAACTTCACCGTATCTTATCTTCTTAATCAAAAAAATTAGAGTGCCATGAGCAACTGAAATTATAAATAGTGTTCTTAAAAACCATGTCGCACCCCCAAAAGGTGTTGCTCCACCAGATAAAATAAATGCTTTTAATATTTGCTTAATCGGAAAAGATTGCGTATACATTTCTTGTCCGTAAAGATTAAGCGAAACAAAAACATTATTGAGGAGTAAACACGCAACATTAAATAAAACATACGGTATATAAAGCGATTTAACCTTTTTCCAAAAAAATCTTAAATAACTTTTACCATCTTTTACAGAGTCTTCCTTAAAGCAAAAACCCGATGCCATAAAAAATACTGCCATGTGAAAAGAATATATAAAGTTATGTGTATATTCAAGATATGTAGGCATATTGCCTTCAATTGCATGGCCTATGACCATTAGGATAATTGCAATCGCCTTGATTATGTCAATACGGTTATCACGCGTTTTAATAGGCTCAACAATAGTAGGTTTCTCTTGCTCAATTAAATTATCTTCTCTTGCGATAATTTCTTCCATTTATCTATTACCGTACATTTTTTCGTAGTAGTTTTGGTATTCGCCACTTATTATGGTTTCCCACCATTCACGGTTATTTAAATACCAGTCAATAGTTTTTTTAATTCCATCTTTGAACATTGTTTCAGGAAGCCAACCAAGTTCGTTATGTATTTTGGTGGGGTCAATAGCATAGCGCATATCGTGCCCCTTTCTGTCGGCAACATATGTAATTAAACTTTCAGGCTTACCTAAATGCTTGCAAATAAGTTTTACAATATCAATATTAGTCATTTCATTATGTCCACCGATATTATAAACTTCGCCCACCCTACCGTTATGGATAATAAGGTCAATTGCCTTACAATGGTCTTCTACATAAAGCCAGTCTCTAACATTTTCGCCCTTGCCATAAACTGGAAGTGGTTTATCGTTTAGCGCGTTTGCAATCATAAGTGGAATAAGTTTTTCAGGGAAATGATATGGTCCATAGTTATTAGAACACCTTGAAATAGAAACAGGAAGTCCGTAAGTTCTATGATATGCTAAAACCAACAAATCTGCACCCGCCTTAGATGATGAATATGGGCTTGAAGTGTGAATAGGCGTGTTTTCGGTAAAGAAAAGGTCAGGCCTATCAAGTGGCAAATCGCCATAAACTTCATCAGTAGAAACTTGGTGGTATCTTTTAATGCCGTATTTTCTACAAGCATCCATTAAAACAGCCGTTCCTAAAATGTTGGTTTGTAAAAACACTTCTGGGTTTTCAATAGAACGGTCTACATGGCTTTCTGCGGCAAAGTTTACTACCATATCGGGTTTTTCTTCTTCAAAGAGATTATAAACTGCATTTCTATCGCAAATATCTGCTTTAACGAAACGGAAGTTTTCGTTATCTAAAACACCTTTTAAGGTAGATAAATTACCAGCATAGGTCAACTTATCTAAACAAATAATTCTGTAATCAGGATGTTTTTTAAGCATATAAAAAACAAAGTTTGAACCTATAAATCCTGCGCCACCTGTAACTATAATTTTCATAAATCTTTTCTCCTAATATTAGTAGAGTCCATCCAAGAACTTGCCGTCAATTACATCTTTAAGATATTTGCCGTATTGGTTTTTCTTTAATTGTTCGTAAACCTTTAATACTTGCTCTTTGTCAATCCAACCGTTTAGATATGCAATTTCTTCTAAACAAGCAATTTTTCTGTGTTGGTGATTTTCCATTTGCATAACGAAGTTAGTGGCATCTACTAAACTTTCGTGAGTGCCTGTGTCAAGCCAAGTAAAGCCTTGCCCTAAAATCTCTACATTTAGATTGCCCTTTTCAAGATAAATCTTATTAAGGTCGGTAATTTCAAGTTCGCCTCTATCAGACGGTTTAAGGTTTTTAGCATATTCAACTGCCGAATTATCGTAGAAATATAAACCCGTTACGCAATAATTGCTTTTTGGTTTTTTGGGTTTTTCTTCAATTGATATTGCGTGGCCTTGTTTATCAAACTCTACAATGCCAAACCTTTCAGGGTCATCAACATAATAACCAAATATTGTTGCACCCTTTCCAAGATGCGCCGTTTCAACTGCCTTTTTAAGCCTTTTCTTTAATCCGTGCCCCGCAAAGATATTATCGCCAAGCACCATTGCCACATCATCATCACCTATAAAATCTGCGCCGATTATAAAGGCTTGGGCAAGTCCGTCTGGCGAAGGTTGAACGGCATAACTTAATTTAATGCCGAATTGTTCGCCTGTGCCTAAAAGTTCTTTAAATCTTGGCGTATCTTGTGGCGTTGATATAACAAGTATTTCGCGAATACCTGCGTTCATTAATACCGAAAGTGGATAATAAATCATAGGTTTATCATATATCGGCAATAATTGTTTAGAAGTTACTTTGGTTAAGGGATAAAGCCTTGTTCCCGAACCACCTGCTAAAATAATTCCTTTCATTTTTACTCCCCTGTGCGGTCAAATAAAACCATATACGCGCCCTTAAAGATAATTTTAATATCTAACCACAAACTTTGTTTTTCTATATAATCAAGGTCTAAACTAATCCAGTCTTCAAACTTGATTTTGTTTCTATTTTTTTGGATTTGCCATAAGCATAAAAGCCCACCACGAACAGCAAGTTTTTGTTTTTGCTCTTCGGTAAACTTTTCAACTTCTCTTGGAAGTGGTGGCCTTGGCCCAACAATACTCATTGTTCCGTTAAGAATGTTTATGAGTTGCAAAATCTCATCAATAGACCAACGCCTATAAAATCTACCTACTTTTGTAATTCGTGGGTCTTTTTCCATTTTGAACATAGGCCCGTCCATTTCGTTAGTGCCCTTGCTAATGAGTTCATCTTTCATACGCTCTGCGCCAACGCACATTGTTCGTATCTTATAAAAACGGAACAACTTGCCATTTTTACCAACGCGCTTTTGGACATAGATAGGATTTTTACCATCTTCAATCCACTTAACTAAAAGCGCAATCAAAATAAATGGCGATAAAACAATTAAAGCAATTAGCGAAAGTATAAAATCAAAAAATCTCTTAACAGCACAATAACACCCATACTTAAACCCCTTTTTAGGTTCAACCTTTCTAAACGGTTTTTCTTCGGGGATGGGCTCTTCTTCAATAAGTGGAACAATAGCCTCTGACCCAACTGTTATGTATTCAGGGCTACTTACCTTTTCAAGTATATCGGTAGTAGATAAGTTTTCACTTTCTACCACTTCATTTTGTTCGTTTAACGATTTAATTTTTTCTACTGTGTTTGACATATAACCTTTCCATCAAAAGTGGCAAGCGATATTAAATATAGAAGTTAAAATATAGTTAAAGCCACGCGCTCGCGCTTATATATAATTATACTTAATAATTATAACATATATATAAGTCAATTTCAACACCAAATTGAACATTTTAGCGCATAAAATAACAAAATTATGCCACTTTTTTATTCATTTATTTATCAAAAATATTATATCATTTTCACTTTCCTTATTCAACGCACAAAAATTACCATTTAAGTTAGATTTTGGAAAAACAAAAAGCCCCCGAACTTTTTAAGTTCAGGGGCTTAAAACCTTTAATTTATATTACTTTTTTGCTGCTGGTTTTTTAGCAGTTGTGGTTTTCTTTTCGGCAGGTTTTTTATCTGCAGTTTTAGAAGTTGTTGCTTTCTTTTCAGCAGGTGCTTTCTTTTCAGCAGGTGCTTTCTTTTCAGCAGGTGCTTTCTTTTCAGTAGGTTTTTTAGCAGTTTCTGCTTTCTTCTCTACAGGTTTTTCTATAGCAGTAGCAGCCGCTTCTTCTACGCCACTTTCAATAGGTGAATTGAGCGCAAAGCGACGAACTGATTCAATTGCGTGCCTACAACCTTCAACTGTGTCGTATGCTTCACCGATACAAATAACCGTTTTTTGTGCGTTACGGAGTTTGTAGTAGAATCTGCCAAACTTATCTTTATCAATTATAAAGTTGCCGTCTTGAGCATTTTTCTTAACTGACTTAATGTTGGTTTTAGCAGTTTCTTCTTGAGAAACTTCTTCGGTAGCAAGCATAAGTTGACCGTTAGATGCGTAAAGTTTAGCATTATACTTTCCATCGGCATTTACTTCAATCTTCCACTTACCCTTAACACCTTCCATAACTTCCTTTTCGTCAAGTTGTTCTGGCTCATAGTTAACATACTTAGCGCCCTCAACAAGTTCGGTCATTATGATAGAGTTAGCGGCAATACGCTTAACTGATTCAACTGCCTTTTCGCATTGGTCTTTAGACTTATAGATTTCACCTACGCAGAGTATTCTGTTGGTAGAGTTTTTAAGTTTGTAGTAGTAATTTTTGTTCTTATCTTGATAGATTTCAAACTTACCTGTGTTGGTAATATTCTTGATAAGGGTTGCAATACCGTTTCTTGCGCCCTTTTCGGTAGAGTAGATTTCGCTTGACAACATAACTTCGCCGTTAAGTGCTGCAAGTTTAGCAACGAATTCATCAGCACTCTTTTGTTCAATAGCCCACTTACCTGAATATTTCTTATCATCTTCGGCTTGTTTAGCGTCGGCCTTAGCCTTTTCAACTTCTTCTTTAGCCTTCTTTTCAGCAGCGGCAACTGCAGCAGTTGCGGCAACGGTTGCAGCCTTAGCCTTTTGGTCGGCTTCCTTTTTAGCCTTTTCAGCATCTGCTTTTGCCTTTGCTTTTTCTTTTTCGGCTTCTTCTTTAGCGCGTTTCTTTTCTGCTTCTGCTTCGGCCTTTGCTTTTTCTGCTTCTTCCTTAGCCTTTTTCTTTTCGGCTTCGGCTTCTTTCTTGGCTTGTTCTTTAGCCTTTCTTGCTTCTTCTTGGGCTTCTTTTTTAGCCTTTTCAGCATCTTCTTTAGCCTTCTTTTCAGCGGCTTCTTTTTCTGCTTTTAAGCGAGCAATTTCTTCGGCCTTAGCCTTTTCTTCTTCTTTTTCTTTCTTTAATCTTTCAATTTCGGCTTGTTTAGCATCAAGTTCTGCCTTATGACGCGCTTCTTTTTCGGCTTCGTTATCGGCACGGAGTTTTTCAATTTCTGCCCTTAAAGCCTTTTTCTCATCATCTTCAACAGGCGCTTTTTCAGCCTTTTTCTTGGTAGACTTCTTCTTAGCCTTAGGTTTATCTTCAATTATGCCAACAACTTCGTATTCGTCAGCAGTAGCAACCACTTCTTCAGCGGGCGCTTCTTCTTTAACTTCTTCGGCATTTTCTTCATATTTAAGGTCTTCACCAGGTCTGCCACCATACAATGGATGTTCTCTACCAGTTTTAAGCGTAGCAAGGAGTATTTGGGTTTTTCTTGCTTCTTCGCCCTCTGGAACGACCATAGTAGGATTTTTCTTTTCTTCTTTTTCTGCCTTTGGCTCTTCAACTACGGCAACTGCTTGTTTTTCTTCAGGCTTGGTTTCTTGAACAGGCGCTGTGGTTGCAACTACAACAGCAGGTGCAGGTGCAGGTTGTTCAGCAACAGGCGCAGGTTCTGGTTGGGTAGCCATTGCTTGTTGTTCTGCGGCTTGCTTTTCGGCAGCCTTTTTTGCCTTTTTCTTGCGCTTTCTAATAGCACCAAGAACTATAAGTAAAACGATTAATCCTACGATAACTGCAACGATTGCGATAAAAATAATCAAACCGTTTCCAGTTCCGTTAAGACCACCCGTTCCCTTTCCATCAGGTGAGCCAGTTACCATAGTATTCCAAGCGTCTTGGAAGAAATAGTAACAAGCGTTCCAAATTTTGATAAAGAATGTCTTCATACCTTTTCTCCTTATTTAGTTAACTTTGCTATAATCAACGGCTGCTAATTGTATATACTAACAAATAAGCCGTTTAATTCCTAAAACTAATTTTTTGCATCTCCATCATTAAAATACAAGATGCCAAGCGTGTTTGCGCCACAATGGCTTGTTACAGTTGCGCCTGCCCTTGTTTCAAACACTTCTTTGAAACCTAATTCGCTAACCACTTCTTTAGCAGCGGCAACCATTTCTTCGGTGGCAGAACTATAAGTGATGAACACCCTTGATAAATCTGGCGTGTTAAACTCTTCAAAAAGTTCACGGCCATACTTAGCAATTACCGAACCCATTGAGCCACGGTATTTTTTATCCGAACTCATTTTGCCATCTTTAACAACAATTCGTGGGCGGATTTTAAGAAGGTTTGCGCCAAGTAGCGCTAAACTGTTGCAACGGCCACCCTTGTAAAGATAATCAAGCTTTTCAACGATAAAACTTGCTTGAACTGCGCTTGTTCTTTCTTGAACGCGCTTTTGGATTTCAAGTGGTTCTAAGCCCATATCTGCAAGTTCCCTTGCGTAAATTACAAGTAAGCCTATTCCCGTTGAAAGGTTACGACTATCTACAATATAAACATTGCCAACGCTTTGAGCAGCGCGCTTTGCGTTATTGCAACTTGAACTCATTTCGCCCGATAAGCAAATGTGAATTACTGCGTCATAGTCTTTTTTAAGGCTTTCAAAATATTCGGTATATTCAAATTCGTTAAGAGCGTTGGTTTTTGGCAAAACCTTTTCTTTTTCAACGAAAGCAAAAATCTCTTCGGCGCAAATTTCGCCATCTTTAAAACATTGGTCTTTTAGCACTATTTCAAAAGGAACAGTTTTAACATCATATCTTTCAATAAGTGCTTGATTTAAATCGTGAGTTGACTCAGCAGAAATTGCAATCTTCATATATCGCTCCAAATTAACAGTCTATAAATTGTCTTATACATTTTATCACAAAAGTTTTTGTTTTTCAACCCCTTTTTTTCAAATATATAGATTAAAATTAATATTTTTTTATACACCGAATAAAAATGGCTTTAATCGCTTGATTTAGAGTGGTTTTGGTGCTAATATAAAAGTAATTTTGAAAAGGCGGTTTTATTACTATATGAAAAACTTAAACGGCGAAATCATTACTAATACCGTAGAGTTTAAAGACTTTAAGAATTACGACGGCAAGGAAGTTACCATTTGTGGTTATATCCACCGCATTAGAGAAATGACTGGGTTTGCTTTCGTTATCGTTAGAACGGCAAGAGACCTTATTCAATGCGTTTACGCGCCAGAGTTTAGCGAATATCGTTTAGATGAAAAACTTTGTGAAGAAGCGTGCGTTAAAGTGCTTGGAAAGGTTGTTTCAAGTAAAGATGCCAAAGGCAACGACAGATACGAACTTCAAATACACGACATTAAGATTTTATCTCTCCCTGCCGATAATTTACCTATCGTTATAAACAAAAAGCAACTTGATAACATTGCTTTATCAACTGTTTTAGACCTTCGCCCTATTTCAATGCGCAACCCAAAAGAGCGCGCTATCTTTAAGATACAAGAAGGTATTCAACGCGGATTTAGGGAGTTTTTGAGTAGCCAAGGCTTTACCGAAATTCGTTCACCAAAAATCAACTTCGCAGGCGCAGAAGGTGGAACTAATGTGTTCAAACTTGATTACTTTGGCAAGCAAGTATATCTTGCGCAATCGCCACAGTTATATAAGCAAGCGCTTGTTGGCGTGTTTGAAAGGGTGTTTGAAATTGCGCCCGTGTTCCGTGCAGAACACCACGACACTTCGCGCCACTTAAACGAATATACTTCAATGGACTTTGAAATGGGATTTATTGAAAGTTTTGAAGACATTATGAATATGGAAACGGGTGCATTAAAGTATATAATGAACCTTTTGAAAACGGAATACGCTAACGAAGTGGAAATACTTAAAGCAGATATCCCTGAAATTAACGAAATACCTTCTATTAAGTTTATGGATGCTAAAAAACTTTTAGTGGAAAAGTTTAAGTATAAACCAAGCGATATGAAAGACTTTGACCCTCAAGAAGAAGAACTTTTAGGCAAGTGGGCAAAGAAAGAACTTAATAGCGATTTCTTGTTTGTTACCCACTACCCTTCTAAAAAGCGCCCATTCTATACTATGGACGACCCCGAAGACCCAGAATACACCTTATCTTTTGACCTTTTATTTAGGGGCTTAGAAATTACTTCTGGTGGTCAACGCGTTCACGATTATAAGGCGCAAGTTGAAAAGATGGAAAAGTTAGGTATGAACCCAGCAGAGTTTGAAACCTACTTACTCTTACACAAATATGGCGCTCCACCCCACGGTGGACTTGGCATAGGTTTAGAGCGTTTAACAATGCACTTACTTGGATTTAAGAATGTTAGAAACGCAACTATGTTCCCACGCGATATCAACAGAGTTACACCATAAATTAAAAGCAAAAATAAAAACCACGCAAGATGCGTGGTTTTTTGTTTTTTATTTTTTATTCTTCTGTTTGTTCTTCTTTTTCTTCGGTAGCCGTTTTAGTTTCAAATATGTTTAGTTTTAGAACAAGTGGTATGAACACAAAGCATAGCGCATAGTTAAGCAAACTATTCCATATTTGACCTGAAACGAAAAGCCTTATTGAAAGGTATGAAAAATACGGAACGGCTTTGGTGTTATATAAAATCCAAAATGCCGTGGTGTTTATACCCACCGTGCAAACAATAAATGTTAATAAACTTGCCAAGCCTAACTGCAAATAGATTGAGCCTTTAAACTTAAAATCAAAGCCGTTTATTAATAGCCCAAAGATAAATGCAACCATACCCATTGCAATACCTATCCAAGGCATATACATAAACCCACCAGAGTTAAACAAAAAGCCAACCAAGTCGCCTATAAAGCAAGCAACAAAGCCAAACCCTGCGCCAAGTAGCGCGCCTGCAAGCGCACTCATAGCGATTGTTAATGAAAACTGAACATCTGCAAACTTAAACTCAAAGAACATATTGCACACTACCAAAAGCGCCGTCATTACAGCGACATATGCTATGCGCTTGGTGTATGGTGCATAAAGCATTACCTTGGAAAAGAATAGCCCTTTAACTCCGTTTTTAAGCATAAAAAAATCTCCCAAAAATAGTTTTAGAGAGACCGATATAATTTATTAAGGCTTAACCTTTGTAAATGATAGCGGACGCGTAAAGACACCGCAGGCTTTTGCCTTTCGTTTGCAAACGACATCCCATTTTGCAACACTTCACGCATCTTTACTACTCTATGCCTCTATAATAACACTTATTTTTGCAGTAGTCAATTATAAAGCATAATTTTAGTAAAATTACCTATTATAATGGTATGCTTGTAACACTTATTCGCACCCTTATTATTTTTATTACTCTTTTTACCGTTATTAGGCTTATGGGCAAAAGGCAAATTTGCGAAATGCAACCTTTTGAGTTTATTATAACTTTAATTATTTCCGACCTTGCTTGTATTCCTATGAGTGATGTTTCTATTCCACTTGTTTACGGAATAGTTTCTATTTTGGGGCTATTTTTGTTGCACCAACTAATATCACTTTTAGAAAAGAGTGGAAACTTTTGCAAGTTGGTTTTCTCTGGAAAGCCAAGCGTTGTTATTGATAAGTGGGGTGTGAATATTAAAGAGTTAAAGAAAAATGATATGGGTGTTGAAGACCTTATTGAGAGTATGCGTTCAATGGGCTACTTTTCACTTGACGACCTTGACTACGCAATTTACGAATCAAACGGCAAACTTTCGGCATTAGAAAAGGATAGCGAAAAAAAGGGCTCTGCTATTCCCTTTTTAGTAGTTGCCGACGGTAAGGTTAAAAAGAATAACCTTTATAAACTTAATATAACCGAAAATGATTTAGATAATTTTTTGAAAGATAAAAGGGTTAAGGCGCGTGATGTTGAAGTGTTAACTGCCGACGATAACGGCAGAGTTTACCTAAAAGTTAAAAATAAAAAATACGAAATTACAAGCCTTAAAAGTATAGGTGAAAAATGAAAAAGACTATTATTACCATAATCGCCGTGGTTATTTTATTAACGGTGGGCGCAGTTTACGAAAATAGGTTTATACTAAATGAGTTTAACGATTTTGACACTTCCCTTTCTACCCTATACTCTAAAATAGAAAACCAAACGGCAACCGATTTAGATGTGTACGCCGTGCAAAGCAAGTGGGTAGAAAAAAAGCGACACCTACACGCATTTATTCCACATAACGAAATTAAAGAAGTGGATTTGTGGCTTGCAGAATCGGTTATTTATGTTAAAAACAAGCAGTGGGAAGAAGCCTTGCCAAAGATTGAAGTTTTAAGAGAACTTGCCGAACAAATACCCATAACCTTTTCGGTTAGGCTTGAAAATATATTATAGAAAAAGCACCCGTTTGGGTGCTTTTTAAGTTCGTTTTGAAAATGAACAGCCACAATAGTTTTGGCGATATAGATTGTGCGTTTTAGATAGTTCAATGCTCCTTAAATATCCGCCGCCTTTCTTAAAATCGCTTGCAAGGTATTTAACCTTAAACTCCTTTTCGGCATTAAAGCCCTTTTCGTTTAACACGGTGGCATTTTTTAGTGGCGATAGTGTTAGAGTTGTTGCAAAGTATTCGTAGCCAAGTTCTTTTGCCTTTTTTGCAGTTTCGTTAATTCTTAACTCATAACATAAAAAGCAACGCGCACCGCCTTCGCTTAACTCTTCTTTACCTTTGACAACTTGATAAAACTCATCAACTAAATATTCGCCCTCTAAAAAGTTTACATTAGCAATTTCGCAATACCTTTTTTGCTCTTCTTTGCGAAGTGAATATTCCCTTTCATCATCAATGTTTGGGTTAAAGAAAAACACCGTTATATCAAAGCCATCTTTAAGCCTTTCAATGCAAGTGGTTGAACAAGGCGCGCAACACGCGTGAAGTAGCAGTTTTGGTTTTATGCCCTTTTTGATATTTTCGTTAACTAATTTTATTAACTGTTCGTTATAGTTTATGGCGTTCATAAAACTAATTCCTTTTTTATAACTTCGCCATTTTCATTGCTTACCATATACGCCTTTCCACCTGCCGACAATACTTTGGTGGGCGCACCATTAGTAAACTCAATAGCGCAATCGTTTTCTACGCAGTATGCGTTATTTATTATGCCTTGTTTTAGCGCAACGGTAAAATCTTCTTCGCGCTCATTAAAGTGTGGACACATTGCGCCGTTTAACACGCCAAGACCTTTCTTTAATACATAGTTAGAACTTTCGCCACGCATAATCTCAAAATCGGTATACATATCTTTAAACCAACAAATTGCGCCTGCCGAAAGCCCACAAATAATTTTGCCATTATTGTAGGCATCAAGTATCAGTTTATCAAGACCTGTTTCTGCCCACTTTTCAAGCATATACACGGTGTCGCCACCACCTATATAAATAAAATCGGCAAGTTCTATTTTACCCTTAATGCGCTCTATATCCATTTCGCCATACACTATTAAAGCGCATTCTGCCTTGATATCAAATACCGAAGTGTAGGTTTTTCTAAATGAGTTAAAGTAAGGCATACTATCGTGCGAAGCCGTGCCTATAAAAAGCCCAACTGCACGCCTATCGCCTGCCTTTTCCTTTGCTAATGATGCAATATATTCGTCAATTTTAAGGGTGGTTTTGTTTCTTATTTCGCCACCACCGATAGCAATAATTTTCTTTTCCATAAAACTCTTTTCGTAAAAGAAGGTCGGCTATCACCGACCTATCTATTAATTATTTTTTCCGTTATATCTTGTGAATACCGAACCCAAAATGTTTGCGCCGTTTTTGGTTAATTCTTTAACACTTTCGGCAATTTGGTTTCTGGTAGTTTTGCCGTGCCTTGCTAAAAATAGCACCCCATCTGCCACCTTGATTAAGTGAATAAAATCTGATGAGTTAAGCACGGGCGCAGAGTCAATTATAACATAATCGTAATCGCTACGAAGTTTTTCAAAAAGCGCTTTAAACTTTTCGCTAACAAGTATTAGTGATGAGTTATATATGTTTGAGCCACCTGTTATTACAAAAACATTTTCGTATTCCGTTTTAATAGGCAAGTTTTCGTATTCCACTTGGCCAAGTATATATTCGGCAACACCCTTTTCTGCGCTAATGTTAAACACTTCGTTTAAGCCTTGTGACTTAAAGTCTAAATCAACAACTACTACCTTTTTTTCGGTTAAGCCAAGACCTACTGCAAGGTTTGCGCAAACTGTGGTTTTGCCCTCGCCTGAAATTGACGATACCATTTGGATTACCTTGTTTTTGCCATCGGCATTTAAATATAAAAGGTTATCTTTCAAACGGTCATACCCATCAGTTTGGGTTTCGCCCACTTTGTTATATACTATTCCGTTTTTAAGTTCTAAATCTTTATTCTTTTTGAAAGCCATAATTTACTCCAAACAAAAAACGCTTATTTTCTTTTAAGCGTTTCTTATTATACAATATTTACCGTGTAAAATCAATGGTATTCTCAATTTTTTTATTTTACACTTTATATTTAGACATAATTTTAAGCAAAATATTAAGTCCATCATTAATTTCTTCTTGTAATTTTTCGGTTGGCTCTTCGGTTTCGGCTTTTACTATTAGCAGTTTTAAGTTTTCAACTTGCTTTCTATCTTGAATAGATAAACTATAAAAATCCATACGCTCTAATATGTTTTTTATGTGCGAAAAATTGCAAATAGGCTCTACATTTTCTTTGATAGGTTTTGTAACTATTCTTTGAACGGGCACATCTTCGTTTACGGCATTTAGTATTTTTTCGGCAACGCCACTCTTTTTCAAAAACTCTATCGGGTCGCTTTTAATAACCTTTGGCTGTTCTATTTTTTCTTCTTTAACCCTTACAATAAAACTGTTTCCACTACAAAATAGGCTTGGCATAAAGCATATTACCCCTATACCTAAAATACTTAAAGAGTATGGTAGCACTCTTAAACATTCCATACCCTTTGTTCCAAAAAAGCCTATTGCAGTAAACACACAGGTTATGCCTATGTTTAAGGCGATAAACCACCATTTCTTTTTGCAAAAGTTTTTTATGTTAAAGTAGCAAAACAAAAAGTTCATTATTGATAGCCCCACCGTTAAGCCTATTATCACAAAAAATAGCACGGTAAGTCCACCACTTAAAATAAACTTTGAAGTATCAATATAAAACCCAGTCATAGCGCACCCCTTTAGCAATAATAAAACAAAAAAATCCCCCTAAAACCAAAATTACTGTCGGTTTATGGGGGATTTTGTAAATTATTTTACGGCTACGCTTTCGCCATTTAATAAACTTAAAATGGTTTTTGACTTCACCTTTTTGCCCGTTGCTCTCTCTACGGCAAGCGCGTATAAGTTTAACTGCTTTTCATAAGTTTTAAGTAGGTTTTCGCTTGACTTGTTTGAATACTTATAGTCAATTATTTCTAAACCGTCTTCGCTAACTAACAATAGGTCAATAACGCCTTGAACAAGCACATTTTCTTGGCTATCAATTCCATATAGTTCATTTGCAGTAAAGTTAGCAAGAAAACTCTTTTCACGATAAATGCCTTTATTTTCTATGCCATAAAATGCAGTAGATGATAATGCCTTATCAATTTTTTCAAGGTCAATTTTTTGCAATTCTTCTTTTGTTATTAACCCTTTTTCTATAAGCATTTGCCCTTCGTTAAAGGCACTTCTTTTCGCAGTAAAATCGTATAGTTCTAAAAACTTATGCGCTATTACACCGCGCTCTGTATCCGTTTTTGTGTCGCAATCGCTATACAACTTTTCTATTTTTTGAGTTTCAGGTTGGTTGCTTTTAACAAGTTCGGTTACCGTGCTTTTAAGTGGCAATTCCGTTTCTAAACTATAATCATACTTAAACTCTAAATTGCCTACTATTTCTTGAAGCATAGTTATATTTTTTTCGCCTACTAAAATCCTGCCCGTCTTTTGAGTTCTGCTTTCAAAGTTTAGTTCGGTTTCAGTTATTTCTTCAAACTTAAACTCTAATGGGAAATAATCAATCATTCTATTAGCCCACTCAAACTCTGCGCTTTTACTACTTTCAACTTCTTCGCTTATTGCGTAAAGCGAATATTTAGCGCGCGTTAAGGCAACATATAAAAGCCTTAATTCTTCTTTAACCCTATCTGTGCCCTTTTTGATTTTAATAAGTTCTCTATAAGGCGTGCTATACCTACGGCGCTCTAATTCATCATAGTAGTTTATAGCAATGCCAAGCGTTTCATCTTTTAAGAACTTTTCGCTTTCATCTTTTTTGTTCATTGACTTTTGAAGCCCACAAACAATAACCACGGGATACTCTAAGCCCTTGCTTGCGTGCATTGTCATAACGCTAACGGCATCTTTGCCTGCGCTAAACTCTTTCTCAAACGCGCGCTCATTGTTTGCTATAAGTTTAAGGGCTTGCGAACAGGTGTATGGCACTACGCCCTTTGCTAATACCGATATGAAAAAGCGTATGCGTTCACTAACTTCTTCGCTTACCTGACCTATCGCATAGTATGCCTCAAAGCAAAAATCTTCGCTTACCTTTTCTATTATTTCGCTTGCAGACATAAAGTCGGCATCAAACCTTAACTGCTTAAAATAACTATAAAAACAGTTTAGTTTTTGTTTGATACTTTCATCTTCGCCATTTTCTAAATAGTAAGCACACCTTTCGTTAAAGGTTGGGTGCTCTTTTAAGTTGGTATAATCAAACTGTGCTATAACAGCAAAGTCATCATCAGTAAGTTTACCTATGGGGCTTTTTAACAAAACGGCAAGTGGTATATCTAAACTAAAATCGTTTATAAGTTCAAGCACGGCGCATAGCACCCTTATTTCTAAATAGTTTAAAACATTATCTTTACTTGTGCTTTGAACGGGAATACCAAATGCGTTTAGCCCACGAAGTAATTCGCGAACATATTCACTACTTTTATCACGCGAAAGAATTAAAATATCGCTATACTTAATATTCTTAAACTCTTTTGACTTATAGTCGTAATAAGTGTTAAGTGTTTCTTCGCTTATAATTTTGTTTATAAGTTTTGCTATCGCCGAAACTTCGGTTGCACCATTTTCGTAGGTGCTTAGTATATCGTAAACACCTTTTGGCATTTCTTCTTTTTCTACTTGCGCTTTTTTTAACCTATACCCCTTTACCCTGCCTAAACAGTTTTCGGGATACACCCCACCTGCTACAAGTTCGGCATTGCCTAAATAATTTGAGCCGTAGGTTTTTTCGGTCATTGCAAAAGAGAATACTGTGTTTACTGCGTCAATAATATTTTGAGCGCAACGGAAGTTGCAGTTAAGTGTTATTGCGCTTTCGCCACGCGCTTTCGCGCCCGAAAATCTTTCGTCAAAAATCTCTGGTTTAGAGCCCCTAAACCCGTATATGCTTTGCTTAACATCACCCACTATAAAGGTGTTATTATTTGAAAGCCTGTTTAATATTTCGCTTTGAACGGCATTAAGGTCTTGGCACTCATCAACAAATATATACTTGTATTTTTTCTTTAACTCCAAAGTGGTTTCTTCATCACTTAAAAGTTCTAAAACAAACCTTTCTAAATCGGCAAAGTCTAAAACATTTTCTTCGCGTTTTAGTTCATCATAGTGCTTTGTAAATACCCTAACTAAATCTACTAAAACCTTGGTATCTTTTTCAATAACAAGCCTTCTACTCTCATCAATTTCTGGGCTAACAAATGCGCTTTGGATTGCCGAAAGTTCCTTTTTGAAATTGTTTCGTATTGTAGTTAATTCGGCTTTAAGCAATGGCGCGTTTTCATCTTCTGGCATTTTGCCACCAAACATATTTGGCATTCTTAGTGATGGCGAAACGCACTCATATATATCGCCAAAATGTGGCGCATTTTCGTATAGTTCTATAAGTTTATCACAATGCTTAATTAAGCCCTTAAAATTAATTACTTGGCCTTTTGCCTTTACACACTCAACACCATACAAAAACTTTTCGGCCTGCGTTTTAAACCTTTCTAAAAAGGTATGCTTAATATTTTTATAGCCATCTTTGGTGCAGTTATGTAGGCTTTTATTTAACAGGCTATCTCTATCCACTTCGCAAGATAGCATATCGTGTATTCTTATAACACTTTCACGGAGCGATAAATCCTTTCTTGATACTGCCGTTTTATCTATAAAACTTAAAAAGTTTTTATCTTTGTTTTTATAAAAATCTTTAAAGGTTTTTTTAATAGCATCAAGTTTTAATAGCCCCGAATCAGTTTGGTCTGCAATTCTAAAATCGGGCGACAGATTAACCTTAAAAAAGTATTCGCGAAGTAGGTTTGCCGAAAATGAATCTATTGTGCAAACGCTTGCCGACTGAACTTCTAAAAGTTGCTCACAAAAATCTTTATCATTAGTTTCTTCTGCAAGGCTTGAAAGGGCAACGAAAAGTTTGCGCTTCATATCTTCTGCGCTTGCTTCGGTAAAGGTGGTTGCTAAAATCTCATTAACGCGCGCTTTCTTTTCTTTAAGTAAACGAATAATGCGCTCTATCATAACAAAGGTTTTGCCACTACCAGCAGATGCCGAAACTATAATATTGCCACTTTCGTGTTCTATTGCTTGGCGCTGTTCGGGTTTGAGTGTTGGCTTTACTTGTTTATTCATTTCTGCCATTTTCTTCTTCCCCCTTAACAGCATCTGCAATAACACTTGCGTCAACCGTGCCTATTTTACGGCTACGAATTTCGCCATCACAAAGCGCAAAATACTTACACGATTTGCACGCGCCATCTATAGGTGATGCCACCATCACGCCATCAGTCATATACTCTATGCCCTTTTCGGCAATTTGATATGCGTATTCTAAATTGTTATCTAAATCGGCTTTTGAAACGCCGTTCTTAACAGACCCGTCTTTCTCAAAACCAACTTCAAAGTATTCACCCTTTTCACCATCAGTAAGTGTTAAATCGATTGCCTTAACAACTTCCGTTTCGGCAAGCGTTTTGCCTACCATTATAGGCTTAACCTTATCGCCACTACCTTTATAGTTATCGGCAAGGTCCATATAATATACACCTGCCACATCACCTTCGTTTATGGCTTTTGAGTATAGGTAAAGTTGGAGTTTTTGACCACTATATAATCCTTTAAGCGAATCGTCAACCGTGCCTGT
Organism: Clostridia bacterium; assembly: GCA_017467345.1. Taxonomy (GTDB): domain Bacteria; phylum Bacillota; class Clostridia; order Christensenellales; family Borkfalkiaceae; genus UBA1259. Next base: position 7,603 of record JAFTSI010000027.1, on the reverse strand, counting down.
TTTATAGTCTACTACTCTAAAATAATCGTTATACTTATCAATACGGTCAACCTTACCAACAAGTTTAACCTTGCCACCTAAAAACTCTAACGGTGGGTATCCACCCTTGCCGATAGACGCTTCCGTTTTATGTGGCTTAAAACTTGAATTGCTAAACTGCTCAAAACAAATATAGCAATATTTTTTGGCTTCGCTTATAACCCTATCAACACTTGCTTTGGTTTCGGCATCTTCAAGCAAGAACTTATACTCTTGCTTGCCGTTTATTACCGTTTCTGCACAAAGCACGCAATACTCATCACACGAACTCTTATCTTTAACCGAAACGGTTTTTTCAACATACACATCATTAACAAACTTTTCTACTATTTCGTGAACGATATTGCCTATGTTTAATGGGTTTACTTCACCCTTATCTTCTTCTTTTAATCTTAATACTTTACTGCAAAATGCAGAGTATGGGCAACGATAAAAACTCTCTATCGTAGTGGGCGAAGTTTCACCTTTGATTAGCCTTTTCGCGCCATTTGTTACCCTAACTTTAAGTTCGGTGTTGTTTCTATCTAAAAGGGCTTTTGCGTTTTTGGTGTCGGCATAGTAAAATGCAGATGCCATATCAAAACCCTCATAGTCGCCTAAAATATAGTTTTCGCACGACTTGGCAAAGTTCTTTAAGCCCTGTTTTTTTGTTAGATATTTTCTTGAAAAGGTAAGTTCTTTTACATTAAACAAACTGTTTATTTTATCTACTATAACGCTTTGCGAAAGCGATTTGCCACCTACCAACGATAATGGGTATGATATATACACTCTTTCATCAAAGGCAGTAATTGCCATTGCCGTGCTTTCGCGTTCCCTTGCGTTTATAATTTTAATTTTTGGCTCTACTAATATTTTAAGTTCGCTAAGCCTTGAAATATCGTTATCGGTAAGTAAGGCAACATCTGCCTTGCAAAGTGGAACATTAGAAGTTAAACCAAGCATAAACAAATACTTGGCTTTCGCAAGCGCAGTTTCACGGTAGCCACCAACGAACACCGCGTCGTTAAACTGGGGCAAAATAGATAGTTCCATTGCCTTTACGCCACTTAAAAATAAGTTCTTTAATTCGGTATAGGTAAGTTCTACATCACCAAGTATTTCATACTGTTCTAAAAGAAGCGCGCTTATCTTTTCGTATATTTGTTCGTTAACTGCCCTTTGCTCTGCAGTAAGTTTTTCGTTAAACTCTTTAAGTTTATTTTCAATATCAAGCCCACTTAAAAATGCCGTTAAATTAAACTTTTCTAAGCGCGAAAATATTTCTTGTCTTTTGGGTTCAACTACATTTATTTCTTCTTTTTCCCCTATCGTAAAGGGCTTAAAGAACTTATCGTAGTTTATGTTATATTTAACTACATAACTCTTAAAAGTATCGCCCTCAACTTTATCGCTAATAACAAGTGGATTTTTAATAAACGATAAAACGCTTTCCCTTTCAAAGCCACGAATAAACACTTCGTAGTAGTCAAGTATTAGCCTTACAAGTGGGTGGCTTACGGGGGTTTTTCGCTCATCTAAAAAGTAGGGTATTTCAAGTTCGTTAAACACCCTTGATATTTCATCTTTATAGTCATCAACAAGGCTTAAACTAACGGTAAAATCACGGTATCTTGCCTTGCCTAATATTACTGCTTGCTTTATAGTTTCGGCCACCGAATACACTTCGTCAGTTGCCGATTTTTTGGCAGTTAAATACACCTTTTTGGTATCAAGTTTTTTTGCCGAAAGTTTAGGACTAAAAATGTTATCTAAAATCACCCTGCTTTCGCTATTATATTCGGCGGGTATAAAGGTTTTTTCTAACTCAACATTTAAATCTTTACATATATCTATAAAACTGTTTGCCGTTTCGTTTACAAAGGCAAACTCATTTTTACCAGATGTGAATATTGCCGTTACACTTTTAGCGCATTTTAATAGTTCTTTTATACCTTCACGCGCTTGGCTTGTTAAAGAAGTGTAGCCAAGTAAATACACATCAGTATTTTTTATGTCGCTATCATTTTTAATAACTTCTGGCAAATCGTTAAGTAGCGAACTTTGGTCATAAAATCCGCCGTCAGTTAAAAACTGTTCGTATGCGCTATACACTTCATACACATCAGTTAGTTTGTTTTTTAAAACGCCTTGCACACCAGATATGCTTTTCTTTACTTCTTCTGGGCTAATCTTTGCGCTTTTAAGTTGGATAATAAGTTCGTATAGTTCTGGCGCAAGCCCACTCTTATTTCCCCTAAAACAATTTAACGATATTTTAGAAAGTATTTTCCTAAGCGCCATTGCAGAGCCTTCTTTTGAAAGGGTTTTAGGGAATAACTTTTTCTTGCGTAAGTAGTTGCCAAATGAATATACATCTGTGTTGAAAGTGCTTTTTGCCACGCTTAAAATATATCGCTCTGCCATAAGCGATATTTTTTCTTCACAAAAAACAAGGTTTTTGTTTTGAGTTAAGCCTTGCGTTTTGCCTTGTAAAAAATTGTTGAGAATACCGAACACACTAAAATAGGAATCGGTTAAAATTAAGCGCGCTGTTTTGTTCATAACTATATTATAACATTATTCAAGCCCGTTTTAAAGTTTTTTTGTTAATATAGTTTTGTTTTTTATTATATTTATGTTATTATATATAAGAAATTAAAAATCCTAATGGAGATTGAAATGAAAAAAATTATAATATCTATTGCGCTTGCATTTTCACTTTTGATTGCAGGTTGCAGTTGCTCTTCGGCAACGCCCCTTTCTTTCCAAAAGAACTGGGACCCAACCGGCACAGCAACATTTGGGCACACCGAAACCTATGTTTATGATGTTGCGTTTAGCAAAGACTTTGTTGAAGAAGATTTCAATTATAAACAGGCTGATGGCTTAAACGACATTGTTGATGTAAACTTCACAAACGGATTATACACAGTAAACCTTACCGTTTGCGACAAAGCAGACCTTACTAAAAACACTTCTACCGATTTGTTTGAGGGTTTAACTGGCTACGAACTATATCGCATTACAAGTGAGTTCACAATTACTTCTACCTATACCCCTAAAAACGGAACGCCAGTTTCATTTAATGAGTATATAAAAACCGATTGCTATTCACTTGATATAAACAATTCGCTTGCACCCATTTATTCGTTCACCGAAAACAAGTTTTCAAGCATAGCCATAACAGGCACGGAAGTTGATGTTAATAAACTTCACTACACCGTTGAAACTAACTACTTTAAAGATAGTTATGTTATGGTTCAAAAGTCGTTTGGGTTTGATGATGATATTGCTTCTGCCACCCCAACTGCTGTAAAAGAAAACGAATATGGCTACACTTTCAAGAGTGTTTTAGATAACAATCAATTATTGTTCGCTATTAGAAACCTATCGCTTGAACAAGGCACTTCAAAAGAAATACCAGTTATTTCTGGTGCGTATGGTTCGTCAAAAGGTATTGCAGTTTTATTTGATAATGTTCAAACAGTTAAAATCGGCGAAAAGGAATATTCAACAAAGCGCGTAAGTTTTGGAAGAAGTTCATCTACCGAACAAGGTCAAAAACAACTTGCTTATATTGAAACAAGCACAACCACCACAAAATCGTTATTAGTTAAATATGTAACACCACTTGCTGAATATGGTTCTGCATATGCTAATCTTGGTGCGTTAGTTTATACACTTCGCTAATGATTAAAAAGTTAAAAGCCCGTTTATAACGGGCTTTTTTATTTGTTATATTAATTATCAAGTTAACTAAAAACGCACCGTAGCAGTTCGCTACGGTGCGTTTATTATTAGTTTTATTATTATATGGTAAATTTGGTGTTAAAGAAACAATATCCACTTTCTAATTGTGATTGAGAAAGGGTGGTTACTACCGTAAAGGTAATATCGCTATTAAGTTTTCCAAATGCCATAGAGCCTAACGAAGATACTTTGCTTAAGTCAATAGTGTTTACAGATGCGCTATCAAAACTTACTAAACTTTCGCAATTTGCAAATGCCATAGCGCCGATTGCAACATCAGTTGCGCTAGCATTAAGTGATACGCTAACTAACTTATCACACATATAGAAAGCGCCTTCGCTAATGGTTTTAATGCTTGCAGGTAAAACAACCGTTCTTAATTCACTTCTGCCGTTCATAGCAATATCGCCACCAGAAATGATTGATGCAAATGCATATTTGCCGATACTTTCAACTGCGCTTGGCAATTGTAAATTAGTAACTTTAATTCCTGCAAAAGCATAGCCACCTATTTCTTTAAGAATTGAAGTTTCGCTAAACGATAAGCCCTTTCCGTTTACCATATCGCCTAACGCACGGCAACCGTAGAAAGCATAATCGCCTATTTTTTCAATGCCTTGTGAAACCTTTAAGGTGTTAAGCGCTTGGCAGTTATACATTGCATAGTCGCCTACAATTTTAACATTTGCGTTAAAGGTAATTTCTTGTAATGCGCTGTTGCCGAAAAATGCATATGCGGGAACACCGTAGCCTGCATTTGCAGGTGCAATGTTAACCTTTTTTAATAATGCTGGCATATAGAAATCAAACACACCGGTTGCTTTGGTTTGACCTTGGTCGTCAGTTTCAGTAGCGTCGTTATAAGTTTGGGTAAGTTTGATACTTCCGTCATATTCGTTAGTAGCAAACATATAACCAAAGGTTCTTGCCATATCAACTGCCTTCTTTTCGCCTGTTACATTGTTATCGTTAAGCGAAGTTTCAGCATTTGCGAACTGACCGATAAAAGGAACGGTAAGTTCTTTAAGCGCACTCATACCACCAAAAGCAGATTGGTCAATTTCTTCCACACAATTAGGGATTACCAAAGTTTGTATAGATTTATTACCACTAAACGCGTTGGCTTTAATTCTGCCTACTTTCTTGCCTTCGTGCGACGCAGGGATTGTTAAAGCGATATCATCACCTTGATATTTAACTAAGGTATAATATCCATCGTCGCCGTAAGATTTGAAAACGAATTCGTCGTTATTTCCACCACTTTCGCCATCATTACAAGCAGTAAAGCAAAAGCAAGCCACGATTAAAAGCATAACGGAAATAATTGTTTTCCAAATTTTGTTCATTGTCTCTCCTTAAAAAACTGCGAATAGTCGCCTTTTTATACCTTATTAGTTTATCATTTTATATACCCTTTGTCAATAAATAATATTTATTTTACTTTAATTTTTAATGCTTTTAACCCTTTAAAAAGCATATCGCCCACCCTTTTTGGCGATTGCCAAGTTGGGTGGGCGCAAGTTTTTTGATTTTACACTTTAAATTATTACTGAACCGTTAAAAAATGATTCAAAAAATCCGTTAGAGTTTGCCCCCGACTTTTCAAACGCACCCACTAAATCGTAAGGCGTGGCATTTTTATACGAATAGTCGTTATAGTATCTTTTAAGCCCCTTAAAGTATAGTTCATCACCTATGGTTTGGCGCAAGTATTCGTGCATTAAAAAGCCCTTTATGTATGCAATATTAACATATTCATATGCCCCAGAATAATCTTTTAATGGGCGTAGCATTGCAGTATTCACCTTGCCATATAGTTTATCAAACACCGAACTAAATGCGTGGTAGGTATCTTCACCTTGCTTTACTAAACTTTCCCTTTTCATATTGTATTCTGGGTAGTTTTCGTAAAAGATTACCACCGAATATTCTGCAAGCCCCTCATCTAAAAATCCGTATTCTATTTCATTGTTCCCAACCACGCTTTGCCACCATTGATGCGCCGTTTCGTGAACTATTACTTCTTGGTGAACTTCCTTTTCTAATCCACCTGCAATATATGTTAAAGATGCGTATTCCATACCACCTTCGTTAAAGGGGGTTTGAACTACGGTATAGGTAGAATATGGGTATTTGCCAAACTTATTTGAAAATAGTTGCAAGGCTTTTATGGCAGTATCTAAGGATTGCTGGGGGAAATCATCTTGATAAAAATAGTATGTTATTTCAACACCTAATTCCGTTTTTGTAATGGCTTCAAAGTTTTTAGATAGCACCATAGCGTATGAACGCCCTTTTTCTAAACAGTATTGCACACATTTCTTGCCATTTTCTTCACTTACATTAACGCGTTCCCCTGCGCCTGCAACAACATACTCTGCGTCAACAGTTAACTCTACATTATAATTTGCAATGTCGCTAAAAAAGGGGTCGCCAAGCGAATAGTAATTGCACTCATAAAACCCACTTTCATCTCTTGCGCAAAGCACAGGGTAAAAGTTTGCAAGGTTAATGCTAACTGAGGTAATGCCCGTTCTTGCTATAATTTTAGCAAGAGTTAAACTAAAATCAATTTCTATTTTAACACTCTCTTCTGGGTAAACTTCTTTTTCAAGAACCACACTTAAAATATTTAAGTCTTCGCCACAAACACTATATTCAAGTGGCGCGCCGTCTATATTTCTTACTGCGCTTATTTCCATACCGCCAAAGTTCACGCCATCATAGTAGCATTGATGGTGGTATTTGCTATCAACAGGCGAATACTTTGCGCCATTTCTAAATGCGTTGCCGTATAGGTTGAACTTGAGTTCGTTAATTGCCGTTTCGGTGTTGTTAAAATAGGTAAACTTTTGGGTGGCAGTAAGGGTGTTTCCGTTTAGTTCCCCCACTATTTCATATTCGCTAATTTTAGCACTTTCTTTTTTGCCACAACCAAATGTTAAAAGCGAACAGGTAAGCAGTATAAAGGCAAGCGCAAGTGATTTTAATTTCATAAAAAACTCCCAAACAAGATTTTATATATCTTATTCAGGAGTTATGCTTTTAATAACTTTTACTTTTCTTCTAAAACCATATATTTAATGGGGTCTATGGAATTGCCGTTTTCAACCACTTCAAAGTGTAGGTGTGCCGACTTAAAACTTTCTTGCCTATTAGTTGCAGAAACTTCGCCTATAACATCACCCTTTTTGAGAGTTTGACCTACCTTTACAGTATCGCCGTCAGCAAGTGAGTTATAAACAGTTTTAAGTCCGTTGCCGTGGTCAACTGTTATGCTTACGCCTTGCAATAGTGTGTTTTCTATTGATTCAACCTTGCCATTCCACACGCAATACACCTTGCTACCTTCTGGCGCAATAAAATCGGTTGCCTTGTGCGCAGAATACCTTTTAAGCGTTGAGTTAAACACCATTGTATCGCTATAATGTTCAATTGAAGTGTAGTTTGCTACGGGCAACATAAACTCAATTATTTCTTCTACGGGTTTATCTACCGGTATATCGGGAACTACTGGGGTTTCATCTACTGGGGTATCGTTTACGATAGGTGTTTCTACTGTGATGCTTTTACGGTCGTTTGCAAGTAGACTAAAAGTTACCGTTAAGCCTACGGCAAGAATACATAACGCCACCACGATATACACGGCGTTTCTTTTAATGAACGAAATTAGTTTGTTTGATTTTTCCATAATTTTATCTCCTATTTTCTTTTACCTTAATTGTTTCCAACAATTTTTATTTATATACCTATTTTTTAAAAACTTCCAAAAATAATGGGCGTGCCTATTTTGGTGGAGTTTTTGCTAATAGAGATATGTAAGTTTACCCTT
>JAFTSI010000026.1 GCA_017467345.1 Clostridia bacterium | reverse complement strand
CGGTGTAACCCCACTTGGCAATGTAACTATTACAGGGGGCGTAATAACTGTATCAAGCAATGATGATGGCTTGCACGCCGATGGCGTAATGACAGTATCTGGTGGAACTATAAAAGTTCTCACAGCATACGAAGGTGTAGAAGGCTTTAACATAGTAGTATCAGGTGGCGATTTATCGGTAACATCAAAAGATGATGGCTTTAACTCTACTGCAACAAGTGGCGCAGGCATAACTTTAAGCGGTGGCAAGGTATATATCTATGCAGGTGGCGATGGCATTGACTCAAATAGCACCACAAGTAAAGGCGCAATAATATTTTCTGGCGCAAATGTAGTGGTAATTTGCACATCTAACGGCAACGCCGCTATTGATAGCGATGGTGGATACTCACACACGGCAGGCAAGGTAATTGCAATCACAAGCACAGGTGGAATGACAAGCGAATGCACCAACGGTAATTCAACTGGTATGACTGTTAAATCATCAATCTCACTCTCAAACGGTGGGTATATGTCGGTGTCGGTTTCAGGCTCAACCACCTTAACACTTAAAGTGCCAGTAAGTTTAAACGCGCATGTTGTATATTTAGGTAGCAGTAGCGCAACCATTTCAACCACTTCTTCATCTTCTGCATCATTTGATTCAAACGGAGTATGTTGGCACTAATAAAATTAAAAGCGTTTGCAAATTTGCAAGCGCTTTTTTATTGACAATTATTTTTATATGTGGTAAAGTAAGAATAGTAAGAAAAGTAAGAAAGGTGGTAAATATGCAAAGTAAAAACGGAAAGTATTTATGGACTGTAAAGGTAAGCGATAAAGGTCAAATATCAATCCCAAAAGAAGCGCGTGAAATATTTGGTATTTCAACAGGTGATACTCTTTTAATGCTTGGCGATATTGAAAGGGGGCTTGCGCTTGTTAAGGGTGATGATTATATTGATTTTGCAACGGCAATATTAAATGCTAAAAAGGATTAATAGGTATGATTAAAATAGAAAACTTATATAAAAGTTTTGGCAAGGTAGATGCCGTAAAAAACCTTTCGTTAAGCATAAAAGGTGGCACAACTTTTGCACTTTTAGGGCTTAACGGCGCAGGTAAAACTACCACTATAAACATACTTTGCACCACCTTAAAAAAAGATAGTGGAAAGGTTAATATTTTAGGCTATGATTTAGATAAAAATGAAAAAGAAATCAAAGAACTATTAAACCTTTCGCCACAAGAAACTGCCGTAGCGCAAAACTTAACTGTGGAAGAAAATCTTAACCTAATTGCAGGGCTATATGCAATAGAAAATGCAAAAGAAAGGGTAGAGAAAACTATTGAAAGGTTTTCGCTAACTTCTAAAAAAACTGCGCTTGCTAAAACACTATCTGGTGGTCAAAAGCGCAGGCTTTCGCTTGCAATGTCGGTTATAACAAACCCTAAACTTTTAATACTTGACGAGCCAACGCTTGGCCTTGACATTAAAAGCCGAAAAGAACTATGGAAAATAATAAACGAACTAAAAGGCGAAACTACAATTTTACTCACCACTCACTACTTAGAAGAAGCGGTAAGCCTTGCTGATGAAATAGGTCTAATGAGACAGGGCGAACTTGTTGCGAAAGGAAGTGAAAAAGAGATTGTTGAAAGTAGTGGCAAAGCCGATTTTGAAAGCGCATTTTTAGCGCTATGTGGAGGGGAAGATGAATAAACTTAAAGTGTTAACAAAACGCAACTTACTTGAAATTATTCGCGACCCATTATCCTTAGTATTTTGCCTTGGATTTCCTATAGTAATGCTTATAATTATGCCCTTAATTTTGGGTGGGTTAGAGTATGTTCCAAATATTTTTGAAATTGAAAATTATTCGGTAGGCATATGTGTTTTTGGCTATTGTTTTAGCGCGCTTTTTGTAGCAATGCATATATCGGGCGATAAAAATACAGAGTTTATAAAACGCATACGCATTGCACCCGTAAGCCATACAACATACTTATTTTCCTATGTGCTTGCAACCTTGCCCATAACCATAATTCAAACGGTAATATTTTTGTGTATAGGCGTTATATTTGGCTTGCCGTTTGGCTTACAAACATTAATTGCAGTTATATACTTAATTCCATCAATGCTATTTTTTATAAGTGTAGGTGTGCTTATAGGCTCACTTTGTAAAAGCGAAAAACACGCAGGGCCAGTTTCGTCAATTTTAATATCGTTTTGTGGAATATTAGGTGGAGTATTTATGCCTATTGAAGGTATGGGTGCGTTTACATTAGTAGCAAATATTTTGCCCTTTTCTCACACGGTAAAAATAGCATCAGGCGTATTTTTTAACGATTTTGCTTGTATTTTTCCACATATTTTATGGGTAATAGGTTATTCGCTTGCAGTTTGGGGAGTAATTGTTATAATATCAAAAGTAAAGGAGTAGATTATGGCAGAAATATTAGAAATAGTAATGCTAATTTGCTTTGGAGCAAGTTGGCCAAACAATGTAATAAAATCGTATAAAGCAAAAACCACAAAGGGCAAAAGCCTTGCCTTTTTAATACTAATAATTCTTGGCTATATTGCAGGAATAGTTTCAAAACTTGTAAACCCAAGTTATATAGAAAACTTTTCAAGTAAGTGGTATGTTCTAATTTTCTATGTTTTGAACTTAATAATGGTAGCAATTGACTTAGGTTTATACATAAGGAACTATCGCCTTGATAAAGCCAGCGCATTAAAAGAAGTAAAATAAAAAAACATTTAAATTTAAATATATATATTTAAGTTTGAGAAAATCATTGACTACGCAAAATATTTTTGCTATAATACGGATATGATTTTCTTTATGACTGACGGAAAAAGTGGAAAACCACAAGGAAGTAAAGTAAAAATGTATTATTGCCGACCGTCTGGGCACGCCTAAAACCATCATAGGTTTTTGTGTGCCTTTTTTTATTTATTTAAGGAGAAAAAGTATGAAAAAAGTAGCAATAATTATGGGTAGCGATAGTGATTTACCCGTTTTAGAAAAAACAATGAACACCTTAAAAGAGTTTGGTGTTCCATACGAAACGCATGTGTATTCTGCACATCGCACCCCTGATGAAGCAATCGCCTTTGCAAAAAGCGCAAAAGAAAACGGCTTTGGCGTAATAATCGGTGCGGCAGGAATGGCCGCCCACCTTGCAGGCGTAATTGCAGGCAACACGGTATTACCAGTAATCGGCTTGCCTTGTAAATCGCCTTGCTTTGACGGAATGGATGCTTTGCTTTCAACAGTAATGATGCCATCTGGTATTCCAGTTGCAACTGTTGCAGTAAACGGCGGGGTAAATGCAGGGCTACTTGCAATTGAAATGCTTGCTATAAGCGACGAAGAACTTTCTAAAAAACTCTTGGCAAAACGCCTTGCCGATAAAGAAACTGTTTTAAGCAAAATCAAAGCAGTTGAAGAAAAATATAACTAAAATAAAAAAAATTTCAAATATATAAGGAGAAAAAACTATGAAACTCGTTTACACAGGAAAAACCAAAAATGTATATGCTCTTGACAACGGCAACTATCTTTTGAAGTTCAAAGATGACTGCACGGGAAAAGACGGTGTGTTTGACCCAGGTGAAAACTCAGTAGGTTTAACTATTGAAGGTGTAGGTGATGTAAACCTTAGAATGTCAATTTACTTTTTTGAAAAGGTAAACGAAGCAGGCATCAAAACCCACTATGTAAGTGCAAATCTTGCTGACACCACTATGGAAGTATTGCCTGCAACTCCATTTGGCAAGGGCTTAGAAGTAATTTGCCGTCATAAAGCAGTAGGAAGTTTCTATCGTAGATATAGCGACTACATTGAAGAAGGAGCAGACCTTCCAGCATATTTAGAAACCACATTTAAGAACGACGCAAATGGTGACCCCCTTGTTACTAAAGACGGATTGATTGATTTAGGAGTTATGACCGACGCTCAATACGAAGATGTAAAACTTATGACTCAAAAAATCACTCAAATCGTAGCAGACGATTTAAAAGAAAAAGGCTTAATTTTATACGATATCAAGTTTGAATTTGGTTACGATAAAGATGGCAAAGTAATGCTTATTGATGAAATCGCTTCGGGCAATATGCGTGTATATAAAGACGGAAAGTATATTGACCCAATGACATTATCAAAACTTTTCTTTGAAGAAAAATAATTTTAGAGGCTAACAATGGGTGGATTTTTTGGAGCGGTAGCAAAGAGCCAAAACATTTTACAAGATGTATTTTTTGGAACTGACTACCATTCACATTTAGGAACTAAAAGCGCAGGGCTTGTTGCGTTTGATGATGAGTTAGGTTTGCAACGCAAAATACACAACATAAAGAACGCGCCATTTAGAACCAAGTTTGATAATATTTTTGAATTAATGCAAGGTAGGAGTGCAATCGGTTGCATAAACGATACTGACCCACAACCCTTGCTTGTTCGTTCAAAACTTGGCATTTATGCAATATGTTTTGTTGGTATAGTAAACAATGCCGAACAATTAATTCAAAAATACATTGAAGAAGATGGCGGGCAATTTGGTGCTCAAACGGGTGGCGCGGTAAACACAACCGAACTACTTGCTGCGTTTATAAACCATAAAGATAATTTTGTTGACGGCATTAAATATGCCCAAGACATAATTGACGGCACGGTATCAATTCTTATTTTGAAAGACGATGGAAATATCTTAGTAGCGCGCGATAAAAGGGGAACTCTTCCTGTTCATATCGGCAAAGGCGAAAACGGATACTGTGTATCTTTTGAATCGTTTGCATATCGCAAACTTGACTATGCCGACGAATATGAACTTGGCGCAGGCGAAATAGTAGAAGTAACGCCAAACGGCTATAAATCATTAAAACCTGCAAACCCCGAAAAGAAAGTGTGCGCTTTCCTTTGGTCGTATTACGGATATCCTACAAGCGATTATGAAGGCATAAATGTAGAAAATATGCGTCAAAAGAACGGCAGAATAATGGCGTCTAACGATTTTAAAGACGGCAAGTTCCCAGATGTTGATTGTGTTGCAGGTGTTCCCGATTCAGGCATACCCCACGCAATAGGCTATGCAAACGGCTCACACTTACCATATTCAAGACCTTTTATAAAATACACACCCACTTGGCCAAGAAGTTTTATGCCAAGTAGTCAAGTAGATAGAAACAAGGTCGCAAAAATGAAGATGGTGCCTGTTCAAGAACTTATTATGAACAAGAAACTAATGTTTGTTGACGATTCAATTGTTCGTGGCACACAACTTCGTGAAACTGTAGAGTTCTTATACGAAAACGGCGCGAAAGAAGTGCATATGCGCTCTGCTTGTCCACCGATAATGTTTAGTTGTAAGTATTTAAACTTTTCAAGGGCATCAAACCCAATGGAACTTATAACAAGGTCAACAATCGTAGAACTTGAAGGTGAAGAAGGGCTTAAATATTTAGACGAGTATAGCGACGCAAATACTGAGCGTGGCAAAAAAATGAGAGAAGCGATTTGCAAAAAATTGCACTTAAAATCGCTTGAGTTCCAAACTTTAGATGGGCTTATTGAAGCAATCGGATTAGAGCCTTGCAAACTTTGCACATATTGTTGGAACGGCAAAGAATAAAACTAAAGGAGAAAATCTAAAATGCACGAGAATTCAAAATCAGAAGTTTACGCTCAAGCAGGCGTTGATATTACCGCAGGCTACAAAGCAGTAGAACTTATGAAAACTCACATAAAAAGAACATTAACCAAAGGCGTTTGTTCGGATATCGGTGGTTTTGGTGGACTATTTGAACTTGACCTAACCGGTATTTCAAAACCCGTATTAGTTTCTGGAACAGACGGGGTAGGAACAAAACTCAAAGTTGCGTTTAGAATGAACAAGCACGACACAATCGGTATTGATTGCGTTGCAATGTGTGTAAACGATATTATATGTTCAGGCGCAAAACCTTTAATCTTTTTAGATTATATCGCTTGTGGTAAAAATGTTCCTGAACGCATTGCTGAAATCGTTAGTGGTGTAGCAGAAGGTTGTGTTCAATCAGGCGCAGCATTAATCGGTGGCGAAACTGCCGAAATGCCAGGCTTTTACCCAATAGATGAATACGATTTAGCAGGCTATGCAACAGGCGTGGTTGATAAAGATAAAATCATAAACAATAAAGAAATGTGCGCTGGTGATGTAATTATCGCGCTTGCAAGTAGTGGTGTTCACTCAAACGGCTTTTCACTTGTTAGAAAGGTTTTAGATGTAGAAAATGGCGATATTTTTAGCCCAATTCCCGAACTTAACGGCAAGTCAATAGGCGAAACCTTGCTCACACCCACCAAAATCTATGTAAAAAGCGTTCTTAAACTAATGGAAGAAGTAAGGGTTAAAGGCGTATCACACATTACTGGTGGTGGCTTTTACGAAAATATTCCAAGAAGTATTCCAGAAGGCTATGGCGCAAAAATTGAAAGGGCAAAGGTTAAAGTATTGCCTATATTTGATTTAATCGCAAAGCGTGGCAACATTTGTGAACGCGATATGTTCAACACTTTCAATATGGGTGTTGGAATGAGCATAGTAGTTGCAAAAGAAAATGCTGAAAAGGCGCTTGAAATACTCAAGGCTAACGGTGAAGATGCTTACATTATAGGTGAAATCGTTAAGTCAAGCGAAAAAATAGAAATATGTTAAGAGATGTTATTACAAAAATAATAAACGGAATAATGGCAGGAATACTAATCTGCATAGGTGGAACGGTATTTTTATGCTGCGAAAACAAGGTGGTTGGCTCAATTTTCTTCTCAATAGCCTTAATAACCATTTGTTTTTTAGAGTATTCACTTTTTACTGGCAAAGTAGGATTTATGCCATATAAACACGGCAAAGAAGAGTTTTCAGTATTGCTATTAGGCTTACTTGGCAACTTAATAGGCACATTTATTTTTGGTTTACTCATTAAGTATGCAATAGGTGGCTTAGAAGAAAAAGCATTTGCAATTTGCACGGCAAAACTTGAAAACAACTTCTTAAAAGCCCTTATCAAAGGCATATTCTGTGGAATACTTATGTTTGTTGCTGTTTACATATTCAAAGAACATAACAAAAACCCACTTGGCATTATATTTGGAATACCCACATTTATACTCTGTGGATTTGAACACAGTATTGCCGATATGTATTACTTTGCCGTATCTGGAATATTCTCTTTTGATGCATTTTTATTCTTAATGACAGTAGTGTTAGGCAACGCAATCGGTGGTATGCTATTACCAGTATTAAGGCTAATTACTGCAAAGAAAGAAAAGCCCCAAGAAGTAAAGGAAGAAGAAGTAAATGAATAACCCTAAAAAAATAGCCGTGTTCGTATCTGGTGGTGGCACTAATTTACAAGCGCTAATTGATGCAGAACAAAACGGAATAATAAAGAGTGGCAAAATATCGCTTGTTGTATCAAACAATGCTAATGCATACGCGTTAGAACGCGCTAAAAAGGCAAATATTCCCACAGTATATCTAAACAAGAAAGAACTTGGTGGTCAAAACGGCTTTGAAAACGCCTTAAAATCAGTTTTAAAAGAAAAGGGAATTGATTTAATAGTTTTAGCAGGCTTTATGTCTATACTATCTATCAACTTCACCAAAGATTACGAAAAGCGCATAATAAATGTTCACCCATCATTAATCCCATCATTTTGTGGCAAGGGTTTTTATGGTTTAAAGGTGCACGAATGTGCGCTTGAAAAGGGCGTAAAGGTAACGGGCGCAACGGTGCATTTTGTAAACGAAATACCAGATGGTGGCGAAATTATAATGCAAAAAGCCGTGTATATTAAGCCAAGCGACACGCCTGAAACCTTACAAAAAAGGGTTATGGAACAAGCAGAGTGGAAAATACTTCCCAAGTCAGTTGAAAAAGTTTGTAAAAAATTAAAATAAAAACATATATATTTAGGAGAAAAGAGATGGATGTTTATAAAATAAACGATTTAGCAGAACTCATTAAAGACAATTCGTATGTTGGCCGTGGCATAGTTATCGGCAAAAGCAAAGATGGTAAAAAGGCAGTTTCAGCATACTTCATTATGGGCAGAAGTAATAATAGCCGTAACAGAGTTTTTACTTATAAAGATGGCGTATTATATACCGAACCATTTGATGCAAGCAAGGTAGAAGACCCAAGTTTAATCATTTACGCTGCTGCAAGAACTATTGACAACAAACTTATCGTAACTAATGGCGACCAAACGGATACTATCTACGAAGGCATCAAAAACGGCAAATGTTTTTCTTGTGCATTAAAAACCCGTGAGTTTGAACCAGACGCTCCTAACTTAACCCCAAGAATTAGTGGTATGCTCACTTTTGCAGATGGTGATTTCACTTACAAAATGAGCATTTTAAAGAGTGCCGACGCAGTAGGTTCTGCCTGCAACCGTTACACTTTTGACTTTGCAAGTTTAAACGGTTTAGGCCACTTTATTCACACCTATGTATGCGACGGTAATCCTATCCCAACTTTCCAAGGCGAACCAGAAAGAGTTGCTATATGTGATGATATTGATGAGTTCACTTCTAAACTTTGGGATGCCCTTAACGAAGACAACAAGATTTCACTCTTTGTTCGCTACACCGATTTATCAACGGGTGCAAACGAAGATAGAATAATCAATAAAAATAAATAATTAAAAGGAAACAATAAAGATGAAAGATTTTGAATTAAAATATGGTTGTAACCCCAACCAAAAGCCCTCTAAAATATTTATGAAAGATGGTAGCGATTTACCTA
Organism: Clostridia bacterium; assembly: GCA_017467345.1. GTDB lineage: Bacteria > Bacillota > Clostridia > Christensenellales > Borkfalkiaceae > UBA1259. The sequence goes on along the minus strand of JAFTSI010000026.1, from coordinate 6,145 downwards.
TAGAAATATTAAACGGTAGGCCAGGCTACATCAACTTTTTAGATGCTTTTAATAGTTGGCAATTAGTAAAGGAATTAAAAGAGGCATTAGGTCTTCCTGCGGTAACATCATTTAAGCATGTAAGCCCCACTTCTGCGGCAGTAGGTATTCCACTATCTGCCACTCTCAAAAAGGCTTGCTTTGTTGACGACATTGAGGGTTTAGATGAGTCACCACTTGCCTCAGCATACGCAAGGGCAAGGGGAACTGATAGAATGTGCTCTTTTGGCGACTGGGTTGCCCTTTCAGATGTTTGCGACGAAACTACTGCAAAAATGATTGCGCGCGAAGTTAGTGATGGTGTTATTGCACCAGGCTACGAACCCAAAGCGCTTGAAATCTTAAAGGGTAAGAGAAAGGGAACTTATAATATCGTTAAAATTGACCCTAACTATGTTCCTGCTGAAAAGGAAACCAAAGATGTTTTTGGCATCACTTTTGAACAAGGCAGAAACAACTTCAAAATTGATAAAGACTTACTTAAAAATATCGTAACCGAAAATAAAGATATGCCAGAAAGTGCTATAAGAGATTTAGTTATATCTTTAATCACCTTAAAATATACTCAATCAAACTCAGTATGCTTTGCATATGACGGACAAGCAATCGGCGTAGGCGCAGGTCAACAATCAAGAATTCACTGCACAAGGCTTGCAGGTAGCAAGGCAGATACTTGGTTCTTGCGTCAACACGATAAGGTATTAAACCTTCCTTTCAAAGATACGCTTGGCAGAGCAGATAGAGATAATGTTATTGATGGCTACATCAACAAAAACGAAGAAGATGTATGTGCCGAAGGCAACTGGCAAAAATACTTCACAACTCGTCCAGAGCCATTAACTCAAGAAGAAATGAAATCTTACCTTGCAACCAAGTCTGGCGTAGCACTTGGTTCAGATGCTTTCTTCCCCTTCTTTGATAACATTGAAAGGGCTAAAAAGAGTGGCGTTCAATACATTGCCGAACCAGGTGGCTCTATTCGTGACGATTTAGTTATTGATTGCGCAAATAGATACGGAATGGTAATGGCGTTCACAGGAATGCGTTTATTCCACCACTAAGATAAAACCTAAAAATAAAGGACTAATTATGAAAATAATGGTAGTAGGTGGTGGCGGTAGAGAACACGCTATCATCAAAAAACTAAAAGAAAATAAGAGCGTTGAAGAAATATTCGCTCTTCCCGGCAACGGTGGTATCGCAAAAGATGCCACCTGCGTTGCTATTAAGGCAACCGACATAGATGGGGTGGTAAACTTTGCAGTTGATAATAAAATTGACTTTGCAGTAGTCGCTCCAGACGACCCATTAGTAATGGGTATGGTAGACGCATTAGAAGATAAAGGCGTGCCTTGTTTTGGTCCACACAAAAATGCCGCAATAATTGAAGGCAGTAAAGTATTTAGCAAAAACCTAATGAAAAAATATGGTATTCCAACTGCTGAATACGAAGTGTTTACCGAAACGGAAAAGGCGCTTGAATACCTTGAAACTGCACCAATCCCCACCGTAATCAAGGCAGATGGCCTTGCACTTGGCAAAGGCGTTATAATCGCCGAAACAAGGGAAGATGCTAAAAAGGCAGTTGTTTCAATGATGGACGGTGGTCAGTTTGGCGAAAGTGGTAAAAGGGTAGTTATTGAAGAGTTTTTAACTGGCCCAGAAGTATCTGTGCTTTCATTTACCGATGGCAAAGTGGTTGTTCCTATGATTTCTTCAATGGACCACAAACGCATAGGTGATGGAGATGTAGGACTAAACACAGGTGGAATGGGCACTATCGCACCAAACCCATACTATACCGAAGAAGTTGCAAAAGAATGTATGGAAAAAATATTTATTCCAACCATCAACGCAATGAACGCTGAAGGCAGAACATTTAAGGGCTGTTTATATTTTGGGCTTATGATAACCGAAAAGGGCGCAAAGGTAATAGAGTATAATTGTAGATTTGGCGACCCAGAAACTCAAGTAGTGTTGCCATTACTTAAAACCGACCTTTTGACCATAATGCAAGCCGTTCAAAACCAAACCTTATCGCAAGTAAAGGTGGAGTTTATGAATAAGAGTTCTGCGTGCGTAATTATGGCAAGTGGTGGCTATCCTGAAAGTTATCAAAAGGGGTATGAACTCACTATTCCAGAAAGCGTTATAGATAAGGTGTATGTTGCAGGTGCAAAACTTGACAACGGAGTTTTGAAAACTGATGGTGGCAGAGTTTTAGGCGTAACCGAAGTTGACACCACTTTAGAGGGCGCGCTCAAAAAGGCATATGATGGCGTTAGCCAAATCACCTTTGAAAAGGCATACTACAGAAAAGATATAGGTGCAAAAGCACTTGCAGGCATAAGGAAAAACTAATATGGTAAAAAGAGTATTTGTAGAAAAGAAAAAAGAACTTGCACACGAATCGGCAAAACTATTAGCAGATATTAAAACTTTGCTTAACATTAGCAAGGTAGAAGATATTCGCATTGTAAACAGATACGACGCTGATAATATTACCGACGAATTATTTGACTATGCTAAAAAAACTGTATTTAGCGAACCACAACTTGATATCGTAAGCGATAGCCTTAAAATAGATGGCGAAAAGGTTTTTGCAGTTGAATATTTACCAGGTCAATTTGACCAAAGGGCAGATAGCGCAGAACAATGTATACAAATCATTTCACAAGGCGCGCGCCCAACCGTTCGCACGGCAAAAATCTATATCGTAAAGGGCGATATTTCAACAGAAGAACTTGCTCAAATCAAAAAATATGTAATTAACCCAGTAGAATCAAGGGAAGCATCAATGGAACTTCCTTTAACCTTAAAGGTTGATTACGAAATCCCCACCACGGTAAAAACGATAGATGGATTTATTGATTATAGCGATAAAGAATTAGAAACATTTTTAAACCAATACGGTTTAGCAATGGATATTGATGATGTTAAGTTCTGTAGAGCATACTTTAAAAAGGAAGGTAGAAACCCAACCATAACCGAAATAAGAATGCTTGATACCTACTGGTCAGACCATTGTAGGCACACCACTTTCTTAACCAACATTGATAGCGTAGAGTTTGAAGACCCACTTGTAGAAAAGGCGTATGAAGAATACCTTGAAACAAGAAAGGCGCTTGGTAGAACAAAACCAGTTTGCCTTATGGATGTTGCAACCTTAGCAGTAAAACATTTAAGAAAGGCAGGCTTGCTTGATAAACTTGACGAAAGCGAAGAAATAAACGCTTGCACAGTAAAAATCACAGTAGAAGTAGATGGCGTTAAAGAGCCTTGGCTTTTACTATTCAAAAACGAAACACATAACCACCCCACCGAAATAGAACCTTTTGGTGGCGCGGCAACCTGTATCGGTGGCGCAATTCGTGACCCACTTTCTGGTAGGTCATATGTATATGGCGCAATGCGTGTAACAGGCGCAAGCGACCCAACCGTTCCAGTATCACAAACCATAAAGGGCAAACTCCCACAAAGAAACATAGTAACAACTGCCGCAGCAGGCTACTCATCATATGGTAACCAAATAGGTCTTGCAACAGGCATAGTAGATGAAATCTACCACAAAGGCTATATGGCAAAGCGTATGGAAATAGGCGCAGTAATTGCTGCCGCACCCGAAGAAAATGTTCGCCGTGAACGCCCAGAGGCAGGCGATATCGTTATTATGCTTGGTGGCTCAACAGGTCGTGATGGTTGTGGTGGTGCAACAGGTAGTTCAAAGAGCCACAAGGTAGAAAGTTTAGAAAGTTGTGGTGCAGAAGTGCAAAAGGGTAACGCACCAGAAGAACGCAAACTCCAACGCTTGTTCCGTAACCCCGAAGCAACCAAAATGATTAAGCGTTGTAACGACTTTGGCGCAGGTGGCGTATCGGTTGCAATCGGCGAACTTGCTGATGGCTTAGAAATCAATTTAGATGCAGTTCCTAAAAAATATGACGGTTTAGACGGCACCGAACTTGCTATAAGCGAATCGCAAGAGCGTATGGCAGTAGTTATTGAAAAGGAAAACCTTGAAAGGTTTATGGCGCTTGCCGAACAAGAAAACTTACAAGCAAGAAAGGTTGCAGTAGTTACTGCTGAGCCAAGGCTTGTAATGTATTGGAACGGCAACAAGATAGTAGATATTAGCCGTGAGTTCTTAAACTCAAACGGCGCAGAAAAACACATAACTGCAATAGTTAAAAAGGGCTTAGGCTTTGAAAAGGAAATTAGTGGCGACTTTGCAAGTAATATGACTTCGCTTGCAAGCGACCTTAATGTATGCAGTAAGCGTGGATTAAGCGAAAGATTTGACTCTACTATAGGCGCAGGCACAGTTTTAATGCCATTTGGTGGTAAAAACCAAAGAACGCCTATTCAAGCAATGGTTCAAAAGATTTCGGTAGAGAAAAAGCATACCGACGATTGTTCGCTTATGGCTTGGGGCTACAACCCATTCATTACTGAAAAGAGCCAGTATCACGGCGCATATCTTGCAGTTGTTGAATCGGTATGTAAACTTATCGCAACAGGCGCAAAGTTTAGTGATGTATACTTAACTTTCCAAGAATACTTTGAAAAACTTGGTAAAGACCCTGCAAAATGGGGAAAACCCTTATCTGCATTACTTGGCGCATTTAAAGCCCAAAAAGAATACGGTATAGGCGCAATCGGTGGTAAAGACTCAATGAGTGGTTCTTTTGAAGACATTTCAGTTCCACCAACATTAGTATCATTTGCAGTAACCACAGCAAAAACAAGCGATATCGTATCAAACGAATATAAAAAGGCAGGCAATAAGGTATATATTTTATCGCCAGAATATGATGAAAACGGCTTACCTATCGCAAAAAGCCAAATTGCACTCTTTGATAAAGTTAACAGTTTAATGCAAAGTGGCAAGGTAGTATCTTGCTATACACCTACCTATGGTGGCGTAGCCGAAGCAGTTCTAAAATGCTGTTTAGGTAACGGCTTTGGCTTTAAGTTTAGCGATAAACTTTCGCTTAACGATATCTTCGGCTATAACTATGGCTCTTTCATATTAGAAAGCACCGAAGAAATAGACGGAAAATTAGTTGGCGAAGTATCAAGCGAACAAACCATATCATATAACGGCACTTCACTTGCTTTAAGTGAATTATCAAATCTATACGAAAACAAATTAGAAGGGGTGTTTAGTTGCAATATTGCTCATGCTAAAACTCCTATGGAAACCTTCTCTTATGAAACAAAAGAAAGAGTGGTTTCAATAACCAAAACTGCAAAACCCAAAGTATTAATTCCTGCTTTCCCAGGCACTAACTGCGAATTTGATAGCGCAAAAGCCGTTCGTGATGCAGGTGCAGAAGCCGAAATTATAGTTATAAACAACTTAACTGGTGATGGAATTAAACGCAGTATTGAAAGGATAGAAAAGGCAATAAAATCATCACAAATGATATTTATTCCAGGTGGATTTAGTGGTGGTGATGAGCCAGAAGGTAGCGCAAAGTTCATTACAGCATTCTTCCGTAATGGTTTGGTTAAAGATGCCGTTCACGATTTATTAGATAACCGTGGTGGACTTATGTGTGGTATTTGTAACGGTTTCCAAGCGCTTATCAAACTTGGTTTAGTTCCATTTGGTAAGATTATAGATACTGATGAAAATTGCCCAACCCTTTCGTTCAATGTAATTTCACGCCACCAAAGCAAGATTGTAAGAACAAGAATAGCATCAAACAAATCTCCTTGGCTTGCCGAAATGAATGTTGGCGACATAGTAAATGTTCCTATCTCACACGGCGAAGGCAGATTTATCGCAAGCGAAACACTTATTCGTGAACTTGCTAAAAACGGTCAAATCGCAACTCAATATGTAGATTTTAACGGCAATGCAACGGGTGATATTCAATTCAACCCCAACGGCTCTATGTTTGCAATTGAAGGTATAACTTCTCCAGACGGTAGAGTATTCGGTAAAATGGGACATAGCGAAAGAATAGGTAGCGGACTTTACAAAAATGTTTACGGCGAATACGATATAAAAATGTTTAAGTCGGCAGTAAAGTTCTTTAAGTAAAAAAAATTAAACAACATAAAAAGCGCGCCCACGAAAATCGTGGGCGCGCTTTTTATG
>JAFTSI010000025.1 GCA_017467345.1 Clostridia bacterium | reverse complement strand
TCAAGCGTAATTGCTTATTACGGACTTTTTAACCCTGTAGAAGGGCTTGAAGCACTTTCTTTAATAGTTATTATTCCACTCGTTTTAATATTCTATGTGATTTTGTTGACGACTTTAATCCCATGTGTTGTGGCTGGATTTAAAGCCACCTTTCATGAAGCACTTGGCATTAAAATTACGGCAATAATCTTTTTAGTGTTAACTGCCCTACTTGTGCTATTTAATATATACACAGGGCTTTCGCTATTTGGCGTAAATATATTTTAATTTTAAGGAGATAAGAAAATGAAAAACGAAACCAAGAAAAACAAAAAGACTTCTACCGTAGCAAAGGCTACGACAAAAGCCACGAAACCTGCAGGTGCTAAAAAAACTATAAATAAGCCTGCGCCTAAGAAAACTACCACTGCAAAAGCGAAAGCGCCTGCAACCACCAAAAAAACGACAAACAAAAAGCCAGCTAAACAAACAAAAACAGCGCCAAAGGCCAAAGCAACAAAACCTGCCAAAAAGGTTGAAACAAAAAAGGCTATTAAACGCGCTGAGACAAAATCAAATAAAAAACAAGCCGTTAAAACTACGGCCCTACCTTCCAAAAAATTGCAACGCGCTGAAGAGCTTAGGCGCAAAAACTATAATGCTATTATGAGCCTTTATAGAATCCATACTAATTGGGAAAAGGCGCTAAAAAATGCGAAGACTTCAAAAGAAAAAAAAGAAGTAGATAAAAAATACGAAGCAAAATTTAATGAAGCTGACAAACAAGAATTAGTTTCATATAAAAAATATTACGATTATGTGAAAAATAATTTTAGCCAAAAGACACGAGAAGAAGCATTTGCAAAATGTAATGTTATTACGAGCAAAAGATTTATAAATGCACTTGGGAGAAATAAGTAATGTCAAGAAAATCCAATAAAGCAAAAAAGATTATTGCACAAAAGCAAAAATCTAATAATTCCCCTTCCCTAAATAAACCTACAAGAAAAACTGTTTCAGAGTTTAGGTCTATAAGTAGAAGCTCACAAAAATTTGCAGGACATCCATTATATGCTTATAAAAAAATTGGAAAGGATTTTATCGGATTAGTTATAACTCATGACAAAAACAATTCTAATCGCTCAAAAGTAAAGCCATTAGACAAAAACCCTTCAAACAACGACACACAACCTGCTAAAATACATAAAAAAGCAAGATTAATAAATCAAGCATTGTGTGGAAAAAGATATAAAAATTGGTCTTTTAAAACAAAAAATGATAGAGAAAAAGTAAAGAAAATTATAGAAGAAAATAAAGGAAAAAAACTTGAGAGAATTGAATAAATAGTAAAAAAAAAGACGAGATGGATAATGCCGTAGGATTATCACACGCGTCAGTAAATAAAATAGACACCGCATCTCTTCTTTTTATGTTCTTATTATATTCAATCTAAATAAAAAAGTCAACACTTTTAACGAAAAAAAATTAAAAAACAATGATTTGCATTATAACAGGATTAAACGGAGCTGGAAAAACCAGTCTTATGAGCTGGTTCGGCCAACAAGCTATATATGACAGGGAAAGAAATCGCGCAATGCAACGCGAAATTATGAGCTACAACAAAAATGGCTTTGATTTGTCTATTCCCCAACACTGTGTGGCTTCAAGTTATGCATGCAATTTTAAGAAACTTGGAAGAAGTAAAAGGCAACCCAGAATTGTTAATCCACTGCGTTTAGGATTCCAGGAAGGTTCGCCTTATAAAATGCATTACACGCTCCCCTACGAAACTTATTTAATTGATGAAGCGCAGATGTATTTTTCAAGTAAGAGTTCTAAGGGCCTTCCCCCTTATCAAAGCGCGTGGTTTGAAGAGCACAGACACAGGGATTTAAATATATATTTAGCAACGCCAGCAGCGATTTTAATCCATAAAGACATTAGGCGCTTAGCAAGTTGCATTGAAGTTCAACGCAAAGAAGTCAAGTATGACCGCTATGGAGCATGTAAGATTATTTGGTATTGCCGTTTAATTGAAGCTGGTAATATAGATAAATACTTAGATGCTAAGCCTAAAGAAGTTAAGAGATATTACAAAAATGTTAAGTATGTAGCGGATTGTGATATTCATGCTCAATACGATTCGCAAGGGTGCAAGTATAAGTTTTTGGCTGGGCACTTAGATGAAGACTTTGACTTAAATTATTCAATAGAAAACCCCACGACGAAAGAAGAATATCGTTCATATATAGAAACATTTAGAAAGGAAGAAGAAAATGAACTTGAAGAAGCGATTTGATATTTTTTTCATCAAAAATAAGTTAATAGGAAAAGCTTTAGAAGAATTTTACGAGCTCATGGGCAAAACACTTGATACTGATGATTTTATTGGGCCTAAAACCAATACATATATTAAGGGCCTTGCTGAAGCGGAGTTCAGGCGTAATCTTAAGGCCATCAATAAAGAATTTAAAATAATACAAAAGAATATTAAAAAGGCTGTTAAACACGGCGAAATTGACTATGATAAGTATTTAACAAACTTCTTAATTTCGGTGGGCGTTGACCTTGATGAATATGCCCTATCGCCTGCAGAACGCACAGAGCTTGAAGAAGTGGATGGCGAAGAGACTACGCCCGCTGAAGAGCCTGAAGAAGTAGAAGAAAACGGTCAACCTGAAGAAGGACAAACGGCTGAAGAACCGAAAGATGAAAGCAGTCAACCAACTGACCAAGAAGCTGAAGAAGAAGTTCAGGAAGTTGAAAACACGGCTGAAGAAGAGCCTGAAGAAAGTGGCCAACCTGAAGAAGAACAAACAACTGAAGTAAAGCCTGAAGAAGTAGAAAAGCCTGAAGAAAAAGGCAAAAATAAAATCCAGGTATCTGCTTTAATTGCCAGAGCTCAGCAAAGGCTGAGCTCAGATAATGAAATTAAAGATGATAAGTAATTAAACGACTGCGCCAAAACGAAAAGGCGTAGATTTATCTCGCCTTCGTTGGCGCAGTCGTAATAGTTTAAAACTGTTCTAATCCATACCATATTTTAAAAATAACATGCGCAAAGCGCAGTATCCCTTTTAAATTCTGTGCGCACAGAATTTTAAAAAACTAAATAAAAAAATTGAAAAATTTTGGCCGAAAAAATCGGTTTTTTCGGCGCGCCAAAAATTCGGGATTCCGCGAAAAAAAACAGGAATCCCGAAACAAAGTTTCGGGTAATTTAAATTTAAAAGAGATTTTTAAAAAGCCCTTCTGTAAGTCTCCCGCTTAGTGTTAACTAAGCGGTATAAATAGATTATAAATACTTGGGTTTTTTAAAAATATTTGGGAAGAAATTTGGGAAGTGAAAAGAGCCAAAAAAGGATTGTTTTTTCTTGTGATTTTGTGTTTTAGTAAAAAGTTTTTCCATAGGTTCAAGTCCCTTCATCCGCACCAAAGGGAAAAAGAACGGGTAGAAAAAATTCTATCCGTTCTTTTTGCGTTGTTCAAACAACGCCTTGAACCGAGGTTCAATCCACTAGCGTGGGACGGCAACCCTTTTGTCGCTTTGCGACATTTCCCCTAACAGGGGAATCCCCCTTCATCCGCACCAAGAAAAAGAACGGATAGAAAACCTATCCGTTCTTTTTTTAACTTTTTATCTTACTCTCATAAAATAGCTGTCATTTAGTCTTCGTAAAGGCGTTTTTCATCAGCGCCATCATACTCTCTAAAAACATATCCTTTAATAAGATATATCATATAAGTAACAACACTATCTGTAAAACAATATTTATACCTTGCAAAATCAAAGTAGTCAATTTTAATGTTTTATATGCTTTTTCTTTTGGTGCTAAACAAATTGATGGTGATGTCTCAAAAAGCTCTGGACTACTATGCAGTGCCGCCAACCTAGATTTTTTATAGTACCAATTGAATAATTTCTTAATATGAAAAACCATGCAAGTACCGCTAAGCAGGCAAAGTCCTGTTGAGAAAAATGCAAAACCTGTTAAATAGTTATCTTGAGATACAAATTTTATTATACAAAAAATTGCCAACAATAAACTTACAAGCTCCAATACACAAACAGCAAGCCAATACATGAATGTTTTTTTCCTATTTTCAATCATTAAATAATTCCCCTATCTTTTTTCTAAAATATATTATAGCGTAAAATTAACATTAGTCAAATTACTTTTATTTTATAAAATCAAAGTTTCAGTTCATAGCCTACTTGTTCTGGAAAATCGCAAAATGACAGCTCTAAATTGTAACATTTTTGCCCAACTTTTTAAGTGAATAAATATTCCGTTTTATACCATTTTATGCAGTTTTTAATGAATAAAAAAGACGAGATAGAATAAATCTCGTCTTTTTTATGCACGCCAGCTTTTTTATGAGTGCAAGATGGTCGGAGTGACAAGATTTGAACTTGCGACTTCTTGGTCCCGAACCAAGCGCGCTACCAACTGCGCTACACCCCGAAATGCGATAGCCTATATAGACTATCGCATTTTTTATTCGGTGTATTTTATTGTTTTATTATATTCTGTTAACGCCAGTTTTGATTGCTGCTGCCTTAACTGCTTCTGCTACCGTTGTGCCTACTCTTGGGTCAAATGGTGCAGGAATTACATAATCAGGATTGAGTTCTTCATCCGATACAAGTGATGCGATTGCTTTTGCTGCTGCAATCTTCATTTCTTCGTTGATATCGGTTGCTCTGCAATCTAATGCGCCACGGAAAATACCAGGGAATGCTAATACATTGTTGATTTGGTTGGGGAAATCTGACCTACCTGTTCCAACAACTGCTGCGCCTGCTTTCTTTGCAAGGTCAGGCATAATTTCTGGGGTTGGGTTTGCCATAGGCATAACGATTGCGCCCTTAGCCATTGATGCAACCATTTCTTCGGTTACAGTTCCTGGTGAACTTACGCCTACGAACATATCTGCGCCAACAAGTGCTTCTTTTAAGGTGCCTTTCTTGCCAAGTTTGTTAGTGAACTCTGCAATTTCTTCTTTAGAAGCGTTCATACCTTCCTTTCTGCCCTTATAAATGATACCAGTTCTATCGCACATTACAAGGTCTTTAGCGCCCATAGAAATCATAAGTTTTGCAATTGCAACACCTGCTGCGCCTGCGCCACTAAATACGATTTTAAGGTCTTCCCATTTCTTGTTAACAAGTTTTAATGCGTTAATGCACGCTGCAACACATACGATTGCGGTGCCGTGTTGGTCGTCGTGGAAAATTGGAATATCAACTTCGGGGTCTTCTTTTAATCTTCTTTCAATTTCAAAGCATCTTGGAGCAGAAATGTCTTCCAAGTTAACGCCACCAAAACTACCTGCTAAAAGTTTAACGGTGTTTACGATTTCGTCAACACTCTTACTTCTAACGCATAGTGGAATTGCGTTTACATTGCCGAAAGTTTTGAAAAGAACTGCCTTTCCTTCCATAACAGGCATACCTGCTTCTGGACCTATATCACCAAGTCCTAAAACTGCAGTTCCGTCGGTTACTACTGCTACGGTGTTGCCTCTGCCTGTGAGTTCAAATGACTTTGAATAGTCCTTTTGAATTGCAAGACAGGGTTCTGCTACACCTGGGGTGTATGCAAGAGACAAGTCTTCTTTGGTTTTTACAGGCACTTTAGAAACGATATCAAGTTTACCTTTCCATTCACCGTGTAATCTGAGAGATTCTTTTGCGTAATCCATGTTGTAAATCCTCCATATATCTTTTTATTTTTTATTCTTCAAATGCATCATAGATAGCCCTTATACACTTCTCATAGTCGCTATTAGCAACACCTATGATAATGTTAAGTTCGCTTGAACCTTGGTCTATCATTTTAATATTTATACCTGCGTTTGCAAGCGCAGTAAATAGTTTTGCAGCAGTTCCTGAACGCCTTGCCATGCCGTGACCTACGGTTGCGATTAGCGATACATTTTCTATAACATGCACATAGTCTGGGTTAACATTTTCGCGTATTTCATTTACGATATCTGTTAATACGCCATCTTTAAGTTGTTCACTTTCTATAAGAAGTGAAAGTGTGTCAATACCAGATGGAACATGTTCTACACATAAACCGTGATGCTCTACAACTGACAATACCTTTCTTATAAAGCCTACTTCGGCGTTCATAAGCGATTTTTCAATAAATATAACCGAAAAGTCTTTTTTACCTGCAATACCCGTTATAACAGTTTCGCCTGCGTTTTCTAAATGGTATTCGCTTGGAACAATCATTGTGCCTGCATCTTCTGGCTTAAAGGTGTTTTTAATGTTGATTGGAATACGGCTTTTCATTACGGGGAAAATTGCCTCAGAGTGCAATACTGATGCGCCCATATATGAAAGTTCGCGTAGTTCTTTATATGTTAATTGTTTAATGGTTTTTGCTTCGGGAACAATCCTTGGGTCACAAACCAAAAATCCACTAACATCAGTCCAGTTCTCATATAAATCGGCTTTAACACCACGCGCGATTATTGAGCCTGTAATATCGCTACCACCACGGCTAAAAGTTTTAACCTTACCGTTTGCGCCTTTACCGTAAAAGCCTGGGATTACTGCAAACTCTACACCATCAAGTTTGTTTCTAACTTTATCGTTGGTGTATTCTTCGTTAAGCCTACCCTTGCTATCAAAACGGATTAGGTCAAATGAATCAACAAACTTTGCGCCTAAATATTCGGCAGTTAAGATTGCGCTTAAATATTCGCCACGCGACGCAGTAAAATCGGCATCTTTGTTTTCGTTGATTTGGCGTTCAGTTTCATCAAATATTTCGGTGAAATCTTTAGTTAAGTTAAGGTCTTCGGCAATATCGGTAAAACGCTTTCTAACGATTTTGAAAGTTTTTTCACAAGAGCCTGTTTCCATAACTTCGTCAAAACACTTATATAAAAGGTCGGTAACCTTTATATCTGCTTTTTCGCGCTTGCCTGGGGCTGAAACTACTATGTATTTTCTGCTTGCATCTGCATCAATTATGCTTTTTACTTTGCGGAGCGATTCGGCATTTGCCATTGAAGTTCCGCCAAACTTACATACTTTAATCATTTGGTTATTCTTCTTCCTTCAAGATAGTATCTTTTTTCTACGCCTTCACCCATTGAAAAGGTTTTTCTTGGGAATGCGCCTTTATTTGAAACATATTTAAATAAATCGGCTTTGTCAAGTTTGTCAAAAAGCACGCCTACGGAATTAGCGTTATCTTTAACAAGTTTTTCTAAATTGCTTTCGCCGTGAACATAGTCAACAACGCCACCGTTCTTTTCAATATATTCTTTGATATAAGCATCTACCGACCTAATAGAATCTGGTAGTGCCGTGCCTACCTTATAATCGGTGGTGCTTTCGCCATCAAAAACTTGATAGTCGCCTTTAACGGTTTCAGTTAAACCTTTAATAAAATCGGCACGATTTACATTGTTAATAAACCTAAAAATAGGTTCAAAGTAAATGCCTTCATCATAAATATTAACAAACTCTGCAAGTGCGTATCTTGCGGGGTGAGTTTCTTTTTCGGCATCATTAAGAGTTTTCTTAATTACTTCCCAATGCGCTTTTGCAGTTGCAAGTGAGTGGTTTCCATCACCTACAGCAAAGGCAAACTCATCATTAAAGCCATACTTTTTAATGAGCCTATCTTCGTTTAGTAAATTAGAAAAAGCATTTAATACATTTTCATAATCAGGAACAAAGTAGCCCGAAATATGACCGCCGCCCATATTCAAGTCAAAATCATATAACTTTTCTAATGAGTTTCTATTTTCGTAAAGTTTTTCGGTGATTTCGCGATTTTCATCATCAAACAAAATCATAACATGTGGGAACTCTACATCTGCGTTCTTTCTAATTTTAAGCCTTGGTGGAATACGCTCTTCAATAGTGCCTTCGGTTGAACGAATTAATGCGCTACTTTTTTGAGAGTATTGATATTCTTCTAAATCAATTGCGCCAACTAAACCTATTCTTCTTTCAACGAAAGGTGTTGAACGAACAGTTAATACAAAACCCTTTTTAAGAGTTTTGAAAACGCCACTTTCAATATATTTTTTTATGTTGGCATTAACTACTTCTATTCTTTCTTCGGTTTTATCATCTAAATAGATTTCAGGTAAAACTAAATCTAAAGTAGTTTTCTTGCCACTAACCTTGCTTTCAAGTTCGCGCCAGTATTCTATTTCGCTTGTAAACTGGTCACACGCAATGCATGCCCAAGCAGAATAGTCGGTTGTGTTAGGTAATAATATTTCTGGAACAACTAAACCCGTTTTCTTCATAACTTCACCTTATAAATTAATAACTAAAACGGTTAATACTGCCAAGGCAAAAGATAATGCGCCTATGCCAAAGTTTTTCCAAAAACGCTTTGAACTCTTTTCGGGAATAGTATAATTTCTATTTTCCATAATGCTATCTTCTCTCCTTGCTTAATTCTTGCCAGTAGTAATCTTTTAGGGTTTTCTTTAACATATTGTAATCGGCATACCTTGTTATTTTGCCTGCCTTTGCAACAGATATAATACCAGTTTCTTCTGAAACGATTATTGATACAACATCAATGGTTTCGGTAACACCTATGCCTGCCCTGTGCCTTGTTCCAAGGTCTTTAGGGATATTGTTTATGTTTTGCGAAAGTGGTAAAAAGCAACTTGCCGCAACAATCTTTGCGCCGTCTATAATCATTGCTCCGTCGTGCAAAGGGGTTTTTGGAAAGAACACGCTTTCTATAAGTTCGCTACTTATATCACTTTCAAGGCGAACACCACTATCAAGTATTTGTGATGGAACATTGCCACTTGCTAAAACTATTATTGCGCCTACATCATTTTTAGACATATCTTGAACGGCTTTAATAATTTCTTCAATGCACTTATCTACCTTTTCTTCGTCGTATACGCCACCGCCTGATACTGCGCTATCATTTTTAGATGATTTATGCGACCATATCATTCTTTTAATTTCTACTGAGAAAAGTATTACAAACGCAAAAACTAAAACAAATGGAACGGCAAGTATTACTAAATTGTTTACTTCGGGATTTGGAACAACTATAATTGCCGAAAGTATTATTGTTATAATAAAAATTACAACAAGTTTTACGGCGTTGTTTTTGATTAAAAACTTGATTAGGTAAAAGTAAACGAAGGTAAACGCAAGCACGCTTATAATAACCGATATGAGAAGCCCCACATCAGTTCCCAAAGATGAGAAAAAATTGTTAAACGCTTGTGACAAATTCATTTTTTTATTTCTCCGTCATTATATTAAAGAGCGCAAGCCATAATCCTTCGTTGATATCTATTTGCCCTGACTTGCTTTTATAATCTATTTCGCAAAGCATATCCACTGCTTTTTTTAAGGCCTTAGGCTTAAACAATTTCGCTTGTTCTTTTGCCTTTGAAACTGCATACTCTTTAATTTTGAATATGCTTGCAAGTTCGCCTGTGGTTTTATCGCTTATAGCGATATGCAGTAATCTTCTAAAATGCTTGTATATGCTTATTATAAGTAGTTGAGGCGGTTCGCCCTTTTTTAACATATCTTCAATAACCGATAGCGCTAAACTTATTTTTTTGTTTGCTATGTATTCGGTCATTTGATAAATCTTATAATCGGCATCTCTTGAAACTAAATCGTTAATAGCAACTTCATCAATAGTTCCACCGTTGCCTACGAAAGCGATTAACTTTTCAACTTCCTTTTCAATGCGCATCATATCGGCAAGGCAATATGTGGCTATTAGTTTTGCCCTTTCGCCATCAATGTTAACGCCTTGCTTTGAACACTCTGCTTTAATCCACATAACACACGCCGATTCATCTGCCTTGGCACAGTTTACTACCGTTACTGATGAATACTTTAATAACGAATCGTGTTTTTTTGTGTTGGCTATTACTAAAATACTTTCGCTAAGTGGGTCTTCAAGATAATACTTAAAGCCTTCGTTAAAAAAGTTTTTATCTGGATAAAACTCTCTAACAAGGGTTACCCTTTTATCACTCATAAAGGGATAACTTTCTAAAGACGAAAGTAGTTCAGAGCAGGTCAATTTTTCGCCATTTAGTTCGGCAAAGTTTAAACTTGGTTCGCTTACAAGTTTTTCTTTTATAAGATTTATGCCGTTATTTATAAAGTAGCCTTCTTCACCTTGAAACAGGTATATTGGGTAACTTTCACCGGCTAATAATCTGTTTTTAAATTCGGTGTATTTAAGTTCCATACTTCAATTTATAATTTTAGCATTTTTTACCTGATTTTGCAAGGGGAAAACCCTATGTTTTATACCCTTTTTATTAAATTTCTAAAAGGATACTTCCCTTATCTTGCGCATTTTCATATCCACTACTTGACAAAAAGGAATACACGCGCGCGTTAGGGTTAAAACTTTGCACATTTTCTAATAAATTATTTGCCACTACATACCTACTATTTTTGTTTATATTTAAGCCACTTAATTCACTTGTTGATGTAAGGCGCGAATATACGCTAAAATTAATTTTATCAACTGTAAAATTAACTGCCCTGCCAAGCGCAAAATAGTTAAAATGGTTATCGCCACAAATACTAATTTTTGAACCACTATCAATAGGTATAAACTTGGTTTTTGCAAAGCATTTTTCTAAAATAAGTTTTGTTGTGCTTTCATCTTCTTCATACCAGTAAACTGTGCCTATATCTATTTTTGTATAAATTTCTGTTACTGCGTGTTGAATGTCCATTTCAAAGCCAGATAAAAATACAAGGTTTTCTATTTTATTATCGCCAAGTTTATTTAGTTCTTTTAATGCTTTATATACTGACCCGTTGCCATACATATACACTACAAAAAGAGTTGTTTCGTTTCCCTTTTCAACAAGTATTTGTTGGGCATTATACTCACCTATTACTCTAACGGTAGTTGCATTTTTATTAAACACCGTTAAACAAGTAGTGCCCACAACTATTATTGCGCTCATTACTATTAGGGTAATTCGTTTAACAAGTTTTGTAAGGTTTACATACCCTGCGCTTATAAAGAAGAAAATATAGTATAAAAGAATAAACCCACCAAAAGTTATTCCACCAAAGGTAAGTGCGGTGTAGTTAAATGCCGTTGATATGAATATTATGCCTTTAAGTATTAATCCCACCAAGTATAGTGCGATAGTTGGAATTGAAAATATTTCACCTATTAATACAGAAACAAGCAAGAATATAAACACAAAACTAATTATCGGCAAAACTATTAAGTTTGCTATAATTGATAACACCCCTACCTTACCAAAAGCCGTTAGGCACACAGGTAAACTAAACACTTGCGCCGATAAAACTCCACCAAGTAGCGACGAAACCTTTTCGCCTAAAAACTTAAATGGGCGCGCGAATAGTTTTGAACAGGTCATAATTCCAAACACTACAATAAATGAGAGTTGAAAGCCAACTCTAAACAGTTCAAGTGGCGAATAAATTAGAATTATAATTGCAGAAAGACCTAATGTTGATAATCTATCGTATTTTTTACCTGCATAGTTTACTGAAAGCAATACTATGCTCATTATAGATGCCCTTACTGATGATGCCGAAAACCCACATACCCCTGCGTAAAAGAATATAATTAGAGCCGTTATTAGTATTTTGAAAATACTTTTAATTTTTATCTTTTTGAGTATAAAAGCAAGCGCGGTGGCAATAAAACCTACATGTAAGCCTGATACAGCAAATATATGTGCCACGCCAAGCGCACGGAAGTTTTCTAATATATCTTCGTTCATTGTGTCGGTATTGCCAAGTAGCATTGCGTATGCAACGGAAAACTCATTGTCGCTTAAACCCCTTCTTAAAGTATCGCGAATAAAGATATGCGCCTTTTCAAAAAGGTTAGACTGGTTAGCGATAATTTTTATTTCGCTTGCGCTTATGTTTGCGCTATATTTAATATTTTCGGCAATATCGTTTGCTCTAAAATGGTTATCGTAGTAAATAGAGTTATCGTTAATTTTTGCAGTAAACTCAATTCTATCGCCAAGGTCAATATTAGATGAGCCATAAGCATATACAGAAATCTTTTCTTTTATATCGCCGTTAAGCGCACCACTAACCGACGCTTTATCTAAAATTAACCGTTTAGCACTTTCATATTCATTTACTTCAACAACTTTTGCGTTTACTGTTAAAGTGTGCCCACCAAGTGATGAGTTTGAATAGGTATCTACCCTGATAGAATAATTAAAAAAGCCTATTACGAAAATTAGGGCAAAAATCGCCGAAAATATCGCATAGACTTTTTTGTTAGATTTTGATAAAATTATTGTTAATGCTAATACTAAAACAGTAAAGATAATTAGTGAAAGCGAAATGAAAAGCGAAGAAAAGTCAAAATAATAGCCCGTTAAAATGCCTATGCATAACGCAATTGCTAAATAGAATATAGGGCGAAAATTAATAAACTTTTTCATTTGCCTAACACTTTTTTCTTTTTATTTTCTATATATAGATTTTATGAAAAAATGATTAAAATGTCAAGAAATACGATTGCTAATTAAACATTTTAATGATACAATACTTTTTGCCTGCCCGGTGCGATTAGAAAAGCAAAAAAAATCCACAATAATAATTAATTGAGAGCCTTATTTATTAACGCGGAGCGGTGCTTGCGGTTGTTGATTTACTCAAACCATTTATGCAAGATGCAGAATCGTTAAAATAGGCACTCGCCTGTTTACAAAACGGGTTATTATTTTCTTTTCTGTCGGCCATGGCGGGTTTTTTTGTTTTAAAATATGAAAAATAACATAAGCACCGAACTAACAAGTTAATTCTGCTAAAACATACAAAAAAAGAAACACCATAAAAGGTGTTTCTTTTTTTGGTAGCCCCAACGAGAATCGAACTCGTGATTCCGCCTTGAGAGGGCGGCGTCTTAACCGCTTGACCATGAGGCCAAATTCAACTTGCTTTCATATTTTAACACACAAAAATAACATTTGCAAGAAAATAGCATTTAAAATTAAAAAAAGGAAGTGATTTCACTTCCTTTTTTTGTTTGTTTTTATTCTTCGGTGGGTTCTTCAATAACTGTTTTTTTATCAAACTTTTTAATTACAAATATTGTTCCAACTGCTAATGCAGCAACTAATACCCACATTATAATTCCAACAAGCCAACCTGCCATTGATGATGTTGCCATAAAGCCTGCCACTATGTATGCCACAAAAGAAATTATTGCAACCATACCCGCATATGGTAATTGTGTTCTTACATGGTTTACATGGTTACAGTTTGCGCCTGCTGATGCCAAAATTGTGGTATCACTAATAGGCGAAACATGGTCGCCAAACACTGCGCCACCAAGGGTTGCAGAAATGGTCATTATCATAAGAGTTGATTCGTTTGCCGCGCCACCAAGTAAGGTTACAGCGATAGGAACTAATACACCAAAAGTTCCCCACGAAGTGCCTGTTGCAAAGGCTATGCCACTTGCAAGCAAGAAGAAGATTGCTGGGTATATTCCTGTTGGGAAATTACTATTAGCAATATTGTTTTCTACAAAGGCTTGAGCATCTAAGTAGCCACCCTTTGCGCCCATTATACCTGAAATAGTCCAAGCAAATACTAAAATGAGTATTGCGGGAACCATTGTTTTAAAGCCTTGTGGAATACTTTCCATCATATCTTTAAATGATACAACCTTAGAGCATAAATAGTAAATTGCAATTATGATAAGCGCAAATGTTGAGCCTATTGCAAGCGCAGAGCCCGAATCACAATTAGAAAAGGCTTCAATAACACTTGATGATTGTATTGCCGTACCATAGCCTGCAGCCTCTAATTCAACCGATAAAGTCGCAACCTTTTGCAATACACCATCAATTTCCATTTCGCTTATAGCAAGTTGAGTTACGGGATAGTTTACGAATAACTCTATTTGGTTAGCCGAATTTACAAAATAATAAATATCTAACCCGTCGCCCGCGCTTGCTAGCGCTATTTCCGCCTTGTTGAGAACGCTTATTACTTCTGCGTTATTGTTAAGTAAATAGGTAAAACTTCCATCGGAATTGGTAATGGTTTGTATTAAATTGCTTTCGATAATGTTTAATTCTAAGGTTGAGCCCCAATTATAGAAGTAACCAGAGTAAATCATACCGCCTATACAGCAAAGAATTAACACGACAACTGGAACAACAAGGTGGCGAACTTTGCCACGGGTTGAGGGAACAATTTTCATTTCCCCTTCGCCTTCCATATCTTCTAAACCTGCATTAAGGTCGCCAGTTTTATCGGCAATCTCTTGGTCACGACGCATCTTGCCAAAATCTATTTTAAGGAAGATGAACGCAAAAACCATTACGATTGTTAAAAGTGCATAGATATTAAACGGTATAGTTTTAATAAAGGTCATAATTGCATTGCCTTCAAGCTCGCCTGCCAATGCTGCTGCCCAACTTGAAATTGGTGCAATTATACAAATAGGTGCTGCCGTTGAATCTATAAGATATGCAAGTTTTGAACGCGATACCTTGTATTTATCGGTGAGTGGGCGCATTACTGAGCCTACTGTTAAACAGTTAAAATAGTCGTCCATAAAAATTAAGCAACCAAGACCTGCCGTCATACCAAGCGCGCCCTTTCTTGACTTAATTTTGTTAGATGCCCATTGACCGTATGCAGTTGCACCACCCGATTTTTGCATCAATACTACGAAAATGCCAAGTATTACTAAGAATACTATAAT
>JAFTSI010000024.1 GCA_017467345.1 Clostridia bacterium | reverse complement strand
ATATAAATATTCTACCAGTAATAGCAGGGTTAACAATATTTTTACCCGTTCCACCAAAAAGCATTTTAACAACTATAATAGCGAACAAACTACCAAAAATAGGAGCATACCAAGGATAGTTTGTGCCGATAGTCATACCTATTAAAAGCCCCGTTACTAAACTTGAAAAATCAAAGTTTTTAATAATGTCTTTAATCTTTTCGCCTTTAATAAGCAAGAATAAGAATTCGCCTAAAATTGCGCTCACAGCCGATAATGCTAATAAAAGCAAAGCGTATAAACCAAAATAAACAATACCCATAATGCAAGCAGGAAGCAATGCTATGCAAACATTAATCATTATTTTTTTGGTAGTTCTTGGCGCTTTAACATGTGGGGAAGACGAATATTTCAAAACAGCCGTATTATTATCCATTTTGTTTCATCTCCTTTATCTTTTGTTTAGAGTGCGCAATATTTTGAACAAGAGGCCTTTTAGCAGGGCAGTTAAATGCACAAGAACCACACTCTAAGCAGTTCATAGCGCCGTATTTTTCTGCCGACTTATAATCGCCTGCAAGGAAAGATTGCTCAATATACATAGGCATAAGCCTCATAGGGCAGTTTTTAGCGCAAACGCCACAACTAATACAGTTGGTTGGGCTTGCAAGCGAAGTATCTTTGGCTCTTAAAAGAATAATACCTGAATCGGTTTTTCTTGCGAAAGAGTTAAGCGAAATCATTGCTCTACCCATCATAGGTCCACCTGCAATAACTTTTGCCGTTTCACCAGTTTCGCCACCACAGTATTCAATAATATCTTTAAATGGAGTTCCAAGCGCAACTTTAAGGTTTTTAGGATTTTTAATTCCTTCGCCACTAACGGTAAGCACAATTTCAGTTAAAGGCTTGTTCTTTTCAATAGCCTCATAGCAAGCGATAACCGTTTTAATGTTTTGCACGCAAACACCAACATCAAAGGGCATTTTACCGGTAGGCACTTTTTTACCTGTGGTGCAGTAAATAAGGTGCTTTTCGCTACCCATAGGGTATTGCTTTTTAAGAACAACCACATCTAAATCTTCAAATCGCCTAAACGCCTCAATTGCCTGTGGTTTATTCTTTTCAATACCAACTACCACCTTTTCAATGTTAAGCGCTTTTTTAAGGTAAATAATACCGCGATAAATATCTTCGGTGCGTTCAAGCATAAGCCTATAATCGCAGTTTAGGTATGGTTCGCATTCTGCGCCGTTGATAACTAAAATATCAAGTGGGTCTTTTGGCATAAGTTTAACAGCGGTGGGGAATCCTGCACCACCAAGTCCAACAATGCCTGCAAGTTTAATTCTTTCTATTAAGGTTTTAGCCTCAAAGTCGGTTAAATCGTCAAAAAGCAATTCTTCGTTTTTGAAATCGTTTTCAATAACGATATACTTAATTTTTTGTCCTAACCCGTTAACAATATCTTCAATTCCAACAACCGTGCCAGAAACCGAAGAATATACATTAGCCGATATTGCGCCACTTGCTTCGCCAATCATTTGACCTTTCTTAACCTTGTCGCCAACAGCCACGATAGGTAGCGCAGGCGCGCCGATATGTTGAGAAAGACCGATATAGAGTTTTGCGGGAGCGGGCATCACTTCAATAGCCTGTTCGCTTGAAAGTGACTTTTTATCGGGGACATGAATGCCATAACGATAATTTTTGCCATTTCTAATGCTCACTGTGTGAATCCTCCAAGTCATTTGCTTGTTTTTTAACTAAAAGTATTTTTGGTAAGGCTTTTAAACTGCCAAACACGGCAAGCCCTACAATAAGCCCTGCCACGCAACCGATAAGCGCAAGGTAGGGTGAATATATTAAAAACTGTAAGGTGTTTGTTACCAAACAAAAAACTATGTTTTGCAAGGTAAGGTTGATAACACTACCCAAAACACTTGCCGAAACAACGCTAAACTTACCAGTTTTAATTACTATAATTTGAACGGTTAATGCAATTAACCCTGCTGGCAAACTATAAAGCATAGCAGAAATATTTCCTGCAAATAAACTGCCAAGCACCACTTTAATCAAGAATACTAAAATTGCATAGCCGTTGCCAACAGTAAATATTGCCAAAAGTATAAATATGTTAGAAAGCCCAAGCCTTGCACCAGGAATAAATAGTGGGGGAAATAGGTTTTCTATTGAAAAGGCAATTAGGGCGCACGCCGTAAGCAAGGCAGTAATTGCAATCTTTTTAGAAGTAATATTACCTTTCATACGCTCACCCCGTAACCACAGGAATATAATTGCTACCAGTTGGCATAATCTTTAATCCGTGTGGCAAACAAATTATAACCCCTTCGCCATTAACTATCGCGCGCGTGTGAACGCAGTCTTTTCTAACAGAGCAAGTGCTTTCTATAACCTTAACTGAATTATCGGCTAAGTTTACTAAAAGGGTGTTGTAATTATCTTTTTCAATAGAAGTGTAAATGGTTATTAAAACTTCGCCATTTTCTTCTTTAATATCAACAAGCCCCAAATATTCATTTTCAACGGCGTATTTATCTTTTTCGCAGTCAAAAATTAAAACCAAACTATCGTTTTTATAAACTGAAAAGGAATTAGTGTTTTCGTTTTTTAAAAACAACGGCACTAAAAAGCAAATCATCACTATAACGATGGTTAGAATATATAAAATTATATCGTTTAGTTTGAAAGCGGTTATTGAGTTAGCCGTATTTTTTTTACCTTGGTTCAAAACACAATCCCTACTAATTTTATATACTATATAATTTTACTAAATATATATGTAAAAGTCAATCATAAAAAGAAAAATATAATCATTTCTTTAAACTGATTTTTGAAAAAATAACGGCAAAAAGAAAAGTGATAAATAGGGCGATAAAAAAGCCCCAACTTCTAATAAAAATTAGAAATTAGGGCTTAAAGTTTTTTGTTAAATTAAGCGGGGCGGTTAAGGTTTCTTCTAACCACTTTTGCTCTTACACCTAAAAGTATTAAGTTGATAAATGTCCAAGCGCCTGCAACTAAAATGTAAATGAATTCAGGTATCCAAATATAACCTATGCAAGCACAAACACCTAAAATAAAGTTAAGGTTAACAAAGAAATCAACCACACAAACTCTCTTTGCGCCTATGCAAAGTATGCTCATTAAAAATCCTACAACAACCGTGGTAGCACCTGCAAAAGTAATTGCAGTTAAAGGCCACATTTCAATAGCAAAGATTGTTAATTTACCTTCTTCAACAACCACGCCAACACCGTAAACATTTGATACATAACAGAACACGCTAACGGTAATAATTAAAGCGGCAACGGTAAGAAGTGCAAGTGGGTTAACTTTCTTAAAGAAAGCCGAAATGTAAGTTTTTGATTCAAGGTCTTTTTCTGTGTAGTTTACCGTGATGTCAAAACTTAAAAATCTAACAAGCGAAACAATTAAAATCACACCGATATAAATTGCCCAAGCGGTAAGTTGAGTAAGGTCTAATTCGTTCATAAAGTATATTTGAACAAAGGTAACGGGTATGGTTACAATGTTTGATAAAAGGAAAGCATCAATAACACTAACGCGTTGCCTTGATGCGTCAATAGCAAGCCAAGCGCCAAATATAACTATTGAAACGATTATTAAATAGCGGAGAAGTGGGGTGTCTTGAATAAATGGAGTAGCAAACCCTAAAAATCCACTATTGAATAATAGGAACGAACCACTTACCGATAAAAGTGCTAACGATAAAACACCAATAAATCTATACTTTCTAAACACACTTGTGTAGTAGCCAAACATAGAGTTTTTAGTGAAAATAATTTCGCGCTTTTCATTTCTCTTTTCGCGCCTAATAGCGAAAAGAATAGAGAAGAATAAGCCAAGCACTAAAATTGCCCCGTCAATAATAAAGAAAGCAAGCGTTCCTTTTTTAGCAAGGAAGTAAGCATATGCGCCAACTAAACCTGCCGATAAAAACATTGTGTTTGCAATACAGTCTGCAAAAGAAACACATTTAGTTTTTGCACGGAAGATAAGGTAAAGTAATACCGTAAGACCTATTAGTGAAAAGGTAATTGCAAGGTAGTATTTAAGACCAGGTATTGCGCGGAAAGTGCTTAAATAGTCAAAGTCAATTGCTATTACTGAAACGGTGGTTAAAATTGCAGTAAGAAGTAATGCATATAACGCATAACCATTTCTGAGCATTTCCTTTAAGTGACAAGGTTTTTTAGTTTTTTCTAAATTACTCATATAAGGCAAACCCCCTATAAATGCTTTAATCATTATATAACAAAATCGTTTAGATTTCAAGTGTATTTAATAGTTTTTTTATGTGTGGCTACTAAAATTGAAAAAAATCACATAAAAACCCATTGATTTTAAAAAAAGGGCTTGCAATCTTTACACTTTGATATTATAATAATTTAATGAATAAATAGATTTTTCGGTGGCAATGGTGGCAAAGTTTACTAATGATGAATATACTCTTTCCATAGCCGTAAGTTCGGGCTTAGAAAAGGTTGCAAAGAAAGAACTTTTTCGCTTAGGCTACCCCGAAAGCCCTGCATTAAACGGAAAAATTGAAGTAAAGGGCAGTTTAATTGATATTGCAAGGCTCAATGTGTTTCTTCGCACGGCAGAGCGCGTGTATATTAAACTTGCAGAGTTTGATGCCACTTCTTTTGATGAACTTTTTGATGGGGTTAGCAAAATACCTTTTGAAAACTTTATAGAAAGTTCAGGTAAAATCATAGTAAACGGCAAATGCGTTAAAAGTAAAATATACGCAATATCTGCTTGCCAAAAAATTGTAAAAAAGGCAGTCACTAAACGGCTTTGCGATAAATACTCTGTAAACTTTTTAAGCGAAACGGGTAGTGAATACGAAATAGTTTTTTCAATTTTCAAAGATAGGGCAGAAATACTATTAAACACCACAGGTGTTGCACTACACAAGCGTGGGTATAAAAACAAGGTGTGGATAGCACCCATTAAAGAAACGCTTGCGTCTGCAATAGTTTTAATGAGTGATTACTATTATAATCGCCCACTTGCCGATCCGTTTTGTGGTTCAGGAACAATCCCTATTGAAGCATCGCTTATTGCACTTAATATTGCACCAGGGAAAAATAGGGAGTTTGCTTTTGATAAATGGAAAGGTTTTGATAAAAATCTAAAAAAGCGCGTTATAGAAGAAGCGCTTGATAAAGAAGAACTTTCAAGAAAGATTGAAGTTTACGGAACTGATATAGATAAAAAGGCAATTGAACTTGCCAAGTATCACGCTAAAAACGCAGGGCTTGAAGATAGAATATCTTTCAAAACGCGCCCTGTTAAAGAGTTTAAAACTGATAGCGATATAGGAACTATTATATGTAATCCACCATATGGTGAGCGCGTTTATGATAGGCAAGAGGCCGAAACTTGTTATCAAGAGTTAGGTGTTGCCACAAACAAACTTTTAGGCTGGTCAAAGTTTATAATAACAAGTGCAAAAAACTTTGAAAAAAAGTTTGGCAACAAGGCAGATAGAGAAAGGAAATTATACAATTCCGAAAAGGAATGTAGATTATATTATTATTACGGAAAAAAGGGAGACTAATATTATGGTAGACGGAAAACTTTTAACTGAAAAACTTTTAAAGTATGCTAAAAAGTTTTTACACTTAAACGAGCGCGACGAAACTTATATGCGCAACATCTTACTTCGTGAATTTGGCGAAGATTATCCTGCAAGTGATGTAGGCGATTTAAGTTATATTGAAGAACTTTCCGTTCCCGATATTTTGGTTGAAGAAATCGAAACTTTGGGGCTTGAAAGGGGTAAATGCGAAGAAGGTTTAACAAACCTTTATAGCACCTACATAATGGGCATTTTATCGCCATTGCCATCAAAGGTTAATGAAGATTTTATTAAAATTAAAGAAACCGAAGGCATAGAAGCCGCTTGCAAGTATTTCTATGACCTTTCTATTATGAACAACTATGTTCAAAAAACTGCTATCGGCAGAAACTTAAAGTGGGAATATCAAGATGGCAGTAAATATCTTGAAATCACCGTTAATTTAAGTAAGCCTGAAAAGAGCAATAAAGATATCGCTAAACTTTTATCTATGCCAAAGGCAGATAAAAAATATCCTGCGTGCTTACTTTGTAAAGAAAACGAAGGCTTTAAGGGAACGGCAACTCACCCTGCAAGAGAAAACATTAGAACAATATCTTTAAAAATGGGTGGGGAAGACTGGTTTGTTCAATACTCACCATACGCTTACTATAATGAGCATATGATTGCTATTAACACCGAACACACACCTATGAAGATTCAAAGGTCAACAATGGCTAAACTTATGGACTTTGTTGATTTCTTCCCAAATTATATGATAGGCTCTAACGCATCACTTCCTATCGTTGGTGGCTCAATTCTTAACCACGAACATTTCCAAGGTGGCGAACATTTAATGCCTATGCATAAAGCGCCCGTAAAGGAATATTTTACTTGCGCTAAATATCCACAAATTAAGGTGGGTATTGTTGACTGGTATAATAGCGTAATCCGTTTAGAAAGCGAAGATAGAGATGCTATCAAAACTTTCGCAGGTGATATTATTGAAACTTGGGAAACTTATACCGACGAAAAATGTTTTATCTATGCTGAAACTGATGGCGTTCCACACAACTCATTGTCGCCAGTATGTCGTAGAGAGGGTAATAAGTATATCGTTGATATGATACTTAGAAACAATATCACCACCGAAGAATATCCCGAAGGTGTATATCACGCTCATCCCGAATATCATAACATTAAAAAGGAAGGTATCGGCTTAATTGAAGCAATGGGCTTATTTATTCTTCCAGGAAGATTAAAAACTCAACTTTTAATGATTGCTGAAATCCTTTGTGAAAAAACTGAATATAACGAAGTAGAACTTTCTAACCCAGAAAACTATTTATACGCGCATAAAGATATGATTAAGTCGTTAGTAGAAGAAGGATTATCTAAAGACCTTGCTGATGCAGAAAATAGGGTAACTAACAGAGTAAACGAAACTTGTAAGAACATACTTTTCAACACGGCAGTATATAAGCCTGATGAAAACGGCGCACAAGGCTTTAAGCGTTTCTTATCAACCCTTGGCGTAAAATAAGGAATAAATCGTAATTAACCAAAAGGAGAATATATATGAATGTATTAGTAACAGGCGGTGCTGGATATATCGGCTCGCATACCACAGTAGAACTTTTAGAAGCAGGCCACGGCGTAGTTTGTATTGACAACTTGGCAAACAGCAAATACGAAGCGGTAAAAAGGGTAGAAAAAATTACTGGCAAAAAGGTAAAGTTCTACGAAGGCGATATTAGAGATGCAGATATTTTAGATAAAATCTTTACCGAAAATAAAATTGACGCAGTTATCAACTTTGCAGGCTTAAAAGCAGTTGGTGAATCTTGCAAAAAGCCATTAGAATACTACGAAAACAATATTGAAGGCTTGCTTGTGTTAATGTTTGCAATGAGAAAGCACGGCTGTAAGAACTTAGTATTCTCATCATCTGCAACGGTATACGGAAAGCCAAAGAGTGTTCCTATTAAAGAAGACTTCCCACTTTCAACATCAAACCCCTACGGAAGCACCAAACTCTTTATTGAATACATACTTAAAGACCTATACGCAAGCGACAAGTCATTTAATATCGCAATTTTAAGATATTTCAACCCAATCGGCGCGCACGAATCAGGCACAATCGGTGAAGACCCCAAAGGTATTCCAAACAACCTTTGCCCATACATCACCCAAGTTGCAGTAGGTAAGCGCGAATATCTTGGCGTGTTTGGTGATGACTATAACACACACGACGGCACCGGTGTTAGAGACTATATCCATGTAGTTGACCTTGCAAAAGGCCATGTTCTTGCAGTTAACAAACTTGCAGAAAACCCAGGCTTACTTATCGTAAACCTTGGCACAGGCACAGGCTACTCAGTTCTTGATATGGTTAAAGCATTTGAAAAAGCGCTTGGCAAACCTATTCCATATAAAATTATGCCCCGTCGCCCAGGCGATATTGATGAATGTTATGCAGATCCATCTTACGCAAAAGAAGTTTTAGGTTTTGAAGCAACCAAAACCCTTGATGATATGTGTAGAGATGCTCTTAACTGGCAACTCAAAAACCCAGATGGTTACGGCGAATAATAGGCAAATCACTAAAACTTAACTAAAAACGCAAAAATCGTAAAAAACACGATTTTTGCGTTTTTTTATTTCGCTAAAATATTGCAAAAAATATAAAAATGTTGTAAAATTAAATTATCAAAAATAAACAATTTTATAAAAATAGGTAAAAACAATGGATTTTGGATTTGTAAAAAGTGGTGTATTTATACCAAAAACAAACATTTGCGCGCCCATAAAAAACGCAAAAAACATAATTAATGCAATAACCGAAGCAAACGAAAAGGGAATAGAACTATTATCTTTTCCAGAACTATCTTTAACAGGCGTAAACCTAAATGACCTATATTTTAATAACGGCTTACTTGATGAATCGCTTTGCGCTTTAAACGAAATAGTAATTGCTACTAAAAATATAAAAATGTTAGTGGTTGTTGGTATGCCGTTTAAAAAAGATAATTTGGTTTATAACACGGCAGTAGTTATAAATGATGGCAAAATATTAGCAGTAGTTCCCGAAACTAACCCATCAAGCATATCGCTAAAAAATAAGTATTTTGCTAACTTTAATGGCGAAAATGAAGTAATAGAAATATTAGGTAAAAAGGTGGTTTTTGGCACTAACCTAATTTTTAATGAAAAAACTAACCAAAACTTTACCACTTCTATATCATTTGGCGTAAAAGTTGACAACTTAACTAATTCAAATATATCGGTTAACCTATCAAGTGAGCCAGAATGGGTGGGTAAAGAAGAATATATTAAAACTTGCCTTTCGGCATTTTCAAAATCAAATAATAGCGCAGTTTTATTTGCGAACGCCGGCTCAGGTGAAACTGGAACGGATTTAGTATATTCGGGCAGAAGTTATATCTACGAAAACGGCAAATTGCTTAGCGAAAATATCCCCTTTAATTTTGGACTAATTCAAACTGAAATTGATATAGATTACCTTTCTTATAAAAAGAGCAAGGCAGAAAGAATTGCAAATAAACAAGAAGTAGTTTATTTTTCGGCAAACAGAAATGAACAAAGTTTAGAAAGGAAATACTCTAAAACGCCTTTCGTTCCACAAGATGAAAACGAAAAATCAAAAAGGGCAGACCTAATACTTGATATCCAAGCCGAAGGCTTAAAAAATAGATTTATTCGTTCATACTCTAAAACTTTGGTAATGGGACTTTCAGGTGGTTTAGATTCAACACTTGCGCTACTTGTGTGCCATAGAGCAATAAAAAAGTTAAATATATCAACAAAAAGCATAACTGCAATAACAATGCCTTGCTTTGGCACAACTTCACGAACTCTTGACAACTCAATAACTCTTGCAAAAGCGCTTGGCGTAACCCTTAAAAAAATTGATATTTCAAAATCAGTAACACGCCATTTAAAAGATATAAAACACCAACAAGGCGCACTTGATATCGCCTTTGAAAACGCGCAAGCTCGCGAAAGAACGCAAATATTAATGGATGTAGCAAATATGGAAGGTGGTTTAGTTGTAGGCACGGGCGACCTTTCGGAAGTTGCGCTTGGCTGGTCAACCTATAATGGCGACCATATGAGTATGTTTGCAGTAAATTCAAGTTTGCCAAAAACCCTTATTCGCGAAGTGGTAAATCAATACGCCGTTAAAAGCCGTGGCAAACTAAAAGCCGTGTTGCTTGATATTTTAGGCACACCTGTATCGCCAGAACTACTTCCACCCGATAAAGATACAATCGCCCAAAAAACCGAAGATATTGTTGGCCCATACGACTTGCACGATTTTTTCTTATACCACTTTATCTCACGCGGTGCATCACCAAAAAAACTAAAATATATCGCATATCATACATTTAATGGGTTATATAGTAAAGAAACTATTGACAAATGGCTTAAAAAGTTCTTTACAAGGTTTATAACCCAACAATTTAAGCGTTCATGTTCGCCAGAAGGCATAAAAACAGGCTCTATATCACTATCGCCAAGGGGCGAATTCAATATGCCTGCCGATACTTTAACCGAAATGTGGCTAAAAGACCTATAAAACAAAAACCACTACCAAATGAATG
This sequence comes from Clostridia bacterium, assembly GCA_017467345.1. GTDB lineage: Bacteria > Bacillota > Clostridia > Christensenellales > Borkfalkiaceae > UBA1259. The sequence goes on along the minus strand of JAFTSI010000024.1, from coordinate 28,617 downwards.
GTAGTGGTTTTTATATGCCAAAAAGTTGGTTTGGCTCAATATCAAATTTTTCATATAAAAGCAAAATACTATCATAGCCAGGCTTTTTGTTTCCTAAAAGCCATTGACTAACAGTAGTTTGGTTAATTCCCAAAATATCGGCAAAGGCTTGTTGCGAAAGCCCACGCTCAATCATCACTTGTTTTATAATCTCTATATAACTCATAATTAAATTATATGCAAATTTAGGTCAAAAGTCTTGACTTAGGTCAAAAGACCTGATATAATAAAGCAAACAAAGGAAAAGTAGAAAAATTGAACTTTGTCACAAGCGATAAAGGAGATAGAGATGTTTTGTAAAACTTGTGGAAATGAATTACGCGAAGAAGCTGTTATATGTCCTAAGTGTGGTTGCGAAGTAGAAGGGAAAAAACTATTAAAAAATAGTAATTTTAATATCGCTAATAAATGGCTATTGTTTTTTAAATATATTTCGGTAATATGTATTTGCTTAACCATTATATGTATTTTTGCAGGTTTATTTTTTTCAGAAATATCTGTTTATGAAGGGTTTAGCTATTATGGTAATTCTGGCATCCATGAAGCTTATTTTGTTACTAACTATGGAAGTTCTGTATTAGGTATTGTAATGGCATCACTTGGATTATTATTTTCATTTTTGGGGTGTGTTGTTGAGTTTAAAAGCGAAAATAAAAATCAAAAATTTGCAACATTTACTATTTTTATCATATCAATAACTATGTTTATTCTATCAATTTTTAACTATTGTTGTTGTTAATATAATTTAATCTGTAAAAAAACCACTACCAAATAAATGGTAGTGGTTTTTAATTTATTTAACTCTGCCGGTGCAGTAATCGTCTTTTGTTCTAACGCGCATAGACTTAATAGGATGCTCTTTAGTTTCAAACCTATAATCTTTGCCAAAGCGATTGATGTGGTTTTCAACTGTAATGTGCCCAGATTCTGTTTCGGGTTTAGGGAATACTTTCTTTTGATATTTGAAAAAGTCGGCATCATCAGGTAGGTTTTTAAGGTTGGTGTAACTTTCTCTGTTTCCTGTATCGCATACCGTTTTAGAAATAATGTGCCTAATATAATCAATATTTTCGTGTAGTTTAATGGGCTCTGGGAAAGCGCCTTCGCCACAAACTTCAATAAAATCTTTCTTTTCGTATTTGTTTAATAACTTAACGGCAAGGTGTAGGTGCGCTATTTCTTGTTCTAAAAGCCTTTCCCAAATCCTTTTAACATGTTCGCAACTTTCATCTTGCATCATAGAGTAGTATAAATAACACTCTGTATATTCGTGCATTAAAAGTTCTTCGTAAGGTGTGGCATTAACATCAATTAAACTGCCGTATTGAGTAACATGGTCTTCTTCAACCATACCGATTTCGGTGTAAAGTTCGCGCCCCTTTTGGTTTTTATAGAACCCACCAAGATTCATATAATAGTTCATAGTTTGTTGTTCAGCCGCCGTTATAATAGCCACATCAAGTTTGGTAATAGGGTCGGCTTTTTTGTTTTCAATATGATGCTTAACAGTATCATAAGGGTGGCGATGGTGGGCAATAGTAGGTCGCGCAGGCATAATTTCGGTGTATTTACCAACATAGTTTTCTGCGTGCAAATCAAAATCGTTTTCTAAAAGATTAGCATACCTATAAAGATGGTCAAAGTCTTCTAAAAGCGCAAAATCCAAAGCATTTTTAACATTTTTGTCTTTAGCGCGTTGCGCTAAAAATGCAGTAAGGTCTACAGCTAGCTGTTCATAGCCTATGGTGGTTTCAAGCAAGTTCTCGTCAATAGGCTTTAAGCCTGCAAGCAACTTTTGTTGCTGTTGTTCGCTACGCCTTAAAAAAGCCACTTCGCGCCTTGCGTCGTTATCAGGGCAATGCCTGTTAAAATGATGCTTGCACCAAACTGCTTCGTATTCTGTGCCGTTCATTAAAATGTTTCTAACCCTTGTGTAGGGCGAACACTCTTTATCATAAGGTTTAACAGCCAAATCCTTGAAACTCATAACAATAGAATCAAGTTTTTTCGGTTTTTCGTAAAAAGGATTAAAGTTCATAAAAAATACCTCCTTTTAACTTAATTGCCGATTTGATTGTGTTTTATACAAAACTGCTTAATTTTCTACAATTTGCTTGTAAACGCTTAAAAACTCTAATTGAGAGTAGCAGGTGTAGTAAAGTTTGCCTTTTTCTTTTTTTGCTAAAAATAACTTTTCGCCGTTAGACATAGCAATCTTATCGCGCCCAGTATCTTTAATAAAAAAGGGTTGTTTGCCAAACTTTTTGAAAAGTAGTGGGGCAGAGAGTTCCAAAATATCGCATTTAGGCTTAAAAAAGGCGCACATAACCGATTTAGAGTTAAGGCAAAACTGTTGATACCTTGCACAGTTATCGCGTTCACTTGTAACATTTTGCACGGCATGGTTAAAGGTGTAAACATCATCATGTACCAAATAATGCACCACATTTTTTCGCGATTTAAGTGTTAAATAGCCATACCTAAAAATAACCCCCAAAAGGTCGTGCACATCAGATAAAAAGCATAACTCAACATCATCAAAAAATCTTTGCCCTGCATAACTAAATAGCGCGCGCTTAACCCTTTCTCTTTCAAACTCTCCTGCGCGAACATTGTAAACGGTGTCTTCAAGGTTCGGTTGATAGCCCTTTTCGTCAACAATTTCATCAGGCTTAATCTTTTTAACAAAACTAAAGTATAGGGCAGAGTATATTCCTTCTGCGTTATTTTCAATAGTAAAAACAATCTTACCTTTATTCATACCCCTATTATACACCAAAATCTACAAAAAGCAAACAAATGTTCGTATTTTTGCAATAAAAAAGAGATGGTAATTTTTGCCATCTCTTTTAGGTTTTAGTAATAAATTATTTAACTACTCTAACTTTAATGATATCTTCAACTGCAGAAAGGTGAGCAAGCGCTTCGTTTGAAACTTCTTTTTCAACATCTAAAATGGTAACTGCATAAGCGCCACGGCTTTGGTTAGACATAGTAGCAATATTAATACCTTCTTTGCCAACAGCGCCACTAATTTGAGCGATAACATTAGCGGTGTTTCTATGTAAGAAAACTAATCTAACATCAGTAGTTCTTGGCATAGAACAGTTGGGGTAGTTAACACTATTAACTATATTGCCGTTTTCAATATAATCAATGAGTTGGTTAGATGCCATAACTGCGCAGTTGTCTTCTGCTTCTGGGGTAGATGCGCCAAGGTGGGGAATACAAACCACTTTATCTTCGCCGATAATTTCATCAGCAGGGAAATCGCAAACATATCTTTCAACTTTGCCCGATTTTATAGCGTCAAGTAAATCTTGATTATTAACAAGTTCGCCACGCGCACAGTTAATAATAACAACGCCATCTTTCATTTTTTTCATCATTTCGGCATTGATGAAGTGCTTGTTAGAAGATGCGATATAAGGAACATGAATAGTGATGTAATCGCAAGTAGAAATAAGTTCATCTAAATCTTTAACAACATTAACATGCCTTGAAAGCCTTAAAGCAGCAGTAACAGAAAGGTATGGGTCATAGCCAACAACTTGCATATCAAAAGAAAGCGCGCAGTTAGCAACTTGAGCACCGATTGCGCCAAGACCTATAACGCCAAGTTTCTTTCCTAAAAGTTCTGCGCCAACGAAGTTTGACTTGCCTTTTTCAACAAGTTTACCAACTTCATCGCCTTTGCCTTTAAGAGTGTCAACCCACTTAATTGCTTCGCTAATTTTTCTTGAACCTAAAAGCATACCAGCCATAACAAGTTCTTTAACTGCGTTAGCGTTAGCACCAGGGGTATTGAAAACAACAACGCCTTGTTCTGCGTATTTTTCAACTGGAATATTGTTTACACCTGCGCCTGCCCTTGCAATAGCAATAGTTTCAGGAGCAAGTTCATAATCGTGCATTTTAAATGAACGGAGCATAATACCAACGGGATTTTCAGCCTTGTCGCTCAAAGCATAGTCGCTATTAAAAATATCGTTGATAACAGGGCTAATAGAGTTAAGTAAAAGAATATTTTTCATTATTTGTTCTCCATTTCAAACTTCTTCATAAAGTCAATAAGTGCTTTAACACCTTCAACAGGCATAGCATTGTAAATTGATGCTCTCATACCACCAACCAAACGGTGACCTTTAAGAGATACAAGACCTGCTTTGCTTGCTTCTGCAACGAACTTAGCATCAAGTTCTGCGCTACCAGTAACAAATGGAACATTCATTAAAGAACGGTCTTTTTTGTTAACACTATTAGTATAAAGTGAAGAGTTATCAATAAAATCGTAAAGCATTTGAGCCTTTTCTTCATTAATTTTTTGAATAACTTTAACACCGCCCATAGCCTTTAACCATCTAAACACTAAAAGCGCGGTATAAATAGGGAAACAAGGTGGGGTGTTGTATAAACTATCGTTTTTATCGTGGATAGCATAGTTCAAAAGGGTGGGGCAAAGTGGATTTGCCTTGCCTAAAAGTTCCTTTTTAACAATAACAATGGTAAGACCTGCTGGAGCGATATTTTTTTGCGCGCCTGCATAGATAAGGCCAAACTTAGAAACATCAACTTCTTCACTTAAAATGCAAGAACTCATATCGCTAACGATAGGAGCGGTGGTTTTTGGAAGAGAAGTAAATCTTGTTCCAAAAATAGTGTTGTTAGAAGTCATATGAACATAGTCAATGCCATCACGGAACTTAACGGAATCCATATCAGGGATAAAGGTGTAGTTAGCATCTTTAGAAGATGCAGCAACAGCCATATCGCCGTATTTAAGACCTTCTTCATAAGCCTTTTGAGCGAAGTTGCCAGTAACTAAATAGTCTGCTTTTCCATTTACTAAAAGGTTTAGTGGAACAGCGGCGAATTGTTGAGAAGCACCACCTTGAACGAAAAGAACAGAATAATCTTCTGGAATACCCATAAGTTCACGGAGTAAAGCGTTGGCTTCTTCGTTAACAGCCATAAAAGGTTTACTACGGTGGCTCATTTCGGTAATGCTCATTCCTGTGCCGTTAAAATCAAGAAGGTCTCTTTGCGCTTCTTTTAAAACGACTTCTGGTAAAACTGAAGGACCTGCCGAAAAGTTATAAACTTTCATTTTGTTTCTCCTTATGTATAGAAAATAATTTTTTTATCGGTAATCACAAGTGAAAGTAATTTCACTTTGTGTAATAGTATACTCTTAAACAAAATATTTTTCAAGCATTTTAACCCCTTTATATTTAAATAATTAAAAACAGTTTTTAATATTTATGTTTACAAACCTATCAAAAAAGTGTATAATTAAAATAGCGTGAAATGGGTAAAACCCCAAATTAGATATATGCTTTTCAAATACTAAACTAAAGGAGCAAAAAACTTGAAAGAGCAAAAATTAAAAAAAGAAAAGGTTAAGGCAAAAAAGAAAGCCGAAAAACCCACAAAAAAACCAAAGAAAATAAAGGAAAAAGTTAAACCCCAAAAGCCAGTAAAAGCGCCCAAGGTTAAACCCCAAAAATCCATCAAAAAAGTTGCAGTTAAAAAAACTGTAGAAAAAAAGGTTGTTGAAGTTAAAAAGCAACCAAAAACCGATAAAACCCTAAAAATAAGGTTTTTAGGTGGTGTTGGTGAAATCGGTAAAAATATGACTGCGCTTGAATATGGCAAAGATATAATTGTTATTGACGCAGGCTTAACTTTCCCAAGCGATAATATGCCAGGGGTAGATTTAGTTATCCCTGATGTTAGTTATTTAGAACAAAACAAGCAAAGGGTAAGGGGCATAGTAATTACCCACGGCCACGAAGACCATATAGGTAGTTTGCCATACATCATCAAAGATGTAAACGCGCCAGTATTCGGCACAAAATTAACCCTAACCCTTATTGAAAACAAACTAAAAGAACAACACATAAACGAAGTTAGCCTAAACTGTATTAAGCCAAAAAGCGTAATAAAACTTGGCGCGTTTACCATTGAGTTTGTAAATGTAAACCACTCAATCGCAGGCGCAGTAGGTTTAGTAATAACCACCCCTGTTGGCGTGGTGTTCCACTCAGGCGACTTTAAAATTGACTTTACCCCTGTGGCAGGCGAAACAATGGATTTAACCCGCATAGCCGAAATAGGCGAAAAGGGAGTATTGTTAATGATGGCCGATTCTACTAATATTGAACTTGAAGGCACAACAATGAGCGAATCGGTAGTAAAAGAAACGCTTGACCATGTGTTTGCCGATAATGTAGGTAGGCGCTTAATAATAGCAACTTTTGCATCAAATGTGCATAGGCTTCAACAGATATTAGACCTTGCTGTAAAGTATAAAAGAAAGGTGGCTTTCTCTGGCAGAAGTATGATAAACATTGCCGAAAGCGCGGCAAAGATAGGCGAACTTGTAATCCCAGATAAACTCATTGTAGATATTGAAAAAACCAAAAGCCTAAAACACGAAGAAGTGGTAATAGTATCAACAGGCACTCAAGGCGAACCTATGAGCGCGCTAACGCGTATGGCAAGTGGAGAGTTTAATAAGGTAGTTGTTGGCGAAAAAGATACCGTAGTAATATCGGCATCTGCAATCCCAGGCAACGAAAAAATGATTTACAATGTAATAAACAACCTTTACAAAAAGGGCGCAGAAGTAAAATATCAATCGTTAGAGCCTATCCATGTATCAGGCCACGCTTGTAAAGGGGAACTTAGGGTATTGCACTCACTTGTAAAACCAAAGTTCTTTATACCCGTTCACGGCGAATACCGTCATCTTAAAAAGCATGTTCGCCTTGCCGAAAGTTTAGGAATGAAAGAAGGTAGCACCCTAATTGCCGAAATAGGCGATACCGTTGAACTCACCAAAGATAGTATGAAGTTTGGCGAAAAGTTCTCTGCAGGTTCAAAGTTTGTTGATGGTGTTGGTATTGACGGTATGGACAGTTATGTTCTTCGCGATAGAATACATCTTTCGGAAGACGGGCTTTTAGTAGTTGTAGTAGCAATTAACGAACTTTCAACTGAACTTAACTCTGTTGAACTTGTTTGCAAGGGCTTAGTTATGAGCGAAGCGAATATGCAAGAAGCAAAATCGCATGTTGTAAACTGCCTAAAACAAGTTGACCTTCGCGAAGTGCACGACGAAACGGAACTAAAATCAATAATACGCAAGAGCCTTAAAAACTACTTGTTTAAGATTACCAAGAAAAATCCTATGATAGTTCCAGTAATAATGGTAGTATAATGCTAACAAAACTATTAGAAGAAAGAAAACTTGCAAAACAAAAAGGCAACCCCGTTTTAAGAGATGAAAGTTTCAAACTTTTAATTGAAACTGCGCTAAAAATAAATCCAAAACGCATACTTGAAATAGGCACAAATGTAGGTTTGTCGGGTATAGCAATGCTATTAAATGTTCCAACTGCCACCTTAACAGGCATTGAACTTGATGAAGATATTGCAACCGAAGCAAAATTAAACTACAAAAAGTATGGCGTAGATAATAGGGTAAATCTTTTTATAGGTGACGCAGGCGAAATAGTGCCTATGCTTAACGGCGAATTTGACCTAATATTTTTAGATGGTCCAAAAAGCCATTACCCAGAATATTTACCCTACATAAAAAACTTATTGAGTAAAGGTGGAGTGCTATTTACCGATAATGTTCTATTTTTTGGGTATGTATTAAACGGTAAAAAACCACCGCATAAGCACGCCACAATAATAAACGGACTACGCAAGTTTTTAACCGAACTTGAAAATGATAAACAACTAAAAACCACCCTATATGAAATAGAAGATGGGGTATGCATAACGGAAAAACTATAATGGAAAAACTTGAACTTTTATCGCCCGCTGGCGATATGGAAAAACTAAAAACAGCCTTTTATTTTGGCGCAGATGCCGTGTATATCGGTGGCAAAGAAATGAGTTTGCGTTCACAGGCAGGCAACTTTTCAAATGAAGAGATTTTGCAAGCAGTAGAGTATGCTCATAGCCTAAACAAAAAGGTGTATGTTGCAGTAAATATTTTTGCAAAAAATGCCGATATTGAAAGTGCAATAAACTACTTTAAGTTTTTAGAAACTGCTAAAATTGATGGTGCAATAATATCTGATACAGGTTTAATAGCCCTTGCAAAAGAAGTTGCGCCAAATCTTCCCATAAACCTATCAACCCAAGCCAACACATTGAACTATAAAACGGTAGAGTTTTGGAAAAACTTTGGGGTAAAAAGGGTAATACTTGCAAGAGAATTATCGTTAGAAGAAATCAAGCAAATTCACGAAAAAGTAAACGATATTGAAATTGAAACATTTATACACGGCGCAATGTGTATTTCATATAGTGGCAGATGCTTGCTTTCCGATTATAAAACAGGCAGAAAAAGCAACCGTGGAGAATGTGTTCAGGCTTGCAGATGGAAATACGAAATTCGCGAAAGTGGAAGCGCGGGCGAGTTTATGGAAATGCAAGAAGATGAGCACGGAACTTATATTCTAAACAGTAAAGACCTTAATCTTTTAGATTATATTCATCAATTAGCAAGCGCAGGTGTAATATCTTTCAAAATTGAAGGTAGAATGAAATCGCAATACTATTTAGCAACCGTGGTAAACGCATACCGTAGGGCGATAGATGAGTATTATAAAGTGGGCGAAAGTTATAAAGAAAACCCACTATTTCAGTTAGAACTTGAAAAAACTGCACACCGTGATTTTACTACTGCATACCTACTTGGCGAAAACGATAGAACTGTAAACTACGAAGATAGCCAAAGCAAAGGCACACACAAGTTTATGGCAACCGTTTTAGAAGATGCTAATAACGGCTACGCACTAATAGAAATGCGAAACCGATTTGTTAAAGGCGACACATTAGAAGTGCTTTCACCAAATGATACATTTAACAAAGAAATAGTTGTAGAAAAAATGTATAACGAAGAGGGCGAAGAAGTGCTTGATGCAAAACTTGTTATGCAAAAATTAAAACTTAAAACCGATTTACCCTTAAAGGCAGGCGATATTTTAAGGGCAAAACAAATGTAAAAACAAAAATCCTACTCAAAACGAGTAGGATTTTTTAATATTTTTTTAGGTTTAATCATAAAAATAAATTGATAATAGTTTGTTCAACCATTTTTCTCATAGCCAAATAATCTATGTAACTATGCTTATCGTAAACCGATTCGTGCGCAAACGATTGAACAATATTTAAGCAAAAATGTATTTTTTCTTGCAAGTTATGGCTATTAACCCCTAAACTTTGCAACTTTTCGGCAATTTTAAGTGTTAAGTTATCTTCAAAAGCAATAAACTCTGCACTAACATCTTTATCGCTACTTGCAAGCGAGTGCAAGGCTTCGTGCATTTTAGAGTTTTTAGCGTGCACCTTAATAGTTAAATCAATAACCTTTGGCGCAAGCGCAGTAAAATCAATGGGGGAAGATAAATCACTTAAAAACTTTTCAACGGGCGCAAAAATATTATTTATATAAATGTTTAGGGTGCAAATCAAAATATCTTTTTTATCTTTAAAATACCCATAAACAATGCCAGTAGAAACGCCGGCGCGCTTAGCAATTTCTGCCGTGTTCGTTCCGTAATAGCCCACTTCTGAAAATAGTTCATAGCCTGCTTCAATTATTTTGTTTTTCTTTTCAACTGAGCGAATTTGTTTCGGCTCTCTTACTTTATTATTCATTAACTTTTATTATACAATAAAACAATAAAAAAAGCAAGCCCCAAAAAAATTTTATAAAAATATGAAAAAAGTTTCACATTTTGTTTGACAAGAAAAAAATAAAGTGGTAGTATATAACCAGAAAAAATGAAAAAAGTTTCACATTTTGAAACTTAAAGGAGTAAAATGAAAACTCTTAAAGATTTTGAGATAGGCGAAAGGGGAATAATCACCAAAGTTTCGGGCGAGCCAAGAATAAAGCGCAGGCTATTTGATATGGGCTTAACACCAGGAACGGAAGTGTATTTAAGAAGAAAAGCACCGTTTGGCGACCCAATTGAAATTACCGTTCGTGGCTACGAACTAACTTTAAGAAACGCCGAAGCAGAGCATATTGAAACGGAGGCGAAAAAATAGTATGAAAAAGTTTGCGTTAGCAGGTAACCCAAATAGTGGTAAAACAACGCTATTCAATATTTTAACGGGTTCGTCGGCACATGTAGGCAACTGGCCAGGCGTAACAGTAGATAAGCGCGAAGGTGTTTATAAAAAGGGCAAAACCCCTATATCACTTGTAGACCTTCCAGGTATTTATTCACTTGCACCATATACGCCTGAAGAAGTTATATCAAGAAACTTTATTTTAGAAGAAAAACCCGATTGCGTTATTAACATAGTAGATGCAACTAATTTAGAGCGTAACTTATACCTAACCACACAAATAATGGAAATTGATGTGCCTATGGTAATCGCTTTAAATATGATGGATGTATTAGAAAAGCAAGGGGATAAAATAGACGAAGTTAAACTTAGCGAAAGGTTAGGTATTCCAGTAATAAAAGTTTCTGCACTACACGGCACGGGCGTTCACGAACTAATGCAAAAGGCAATAGAGTGCAGTAAAGAAAAAAGGAAAGCCACCACCGTTTTAGAAAACTGTGATGTAGCGCACTTGATAGGTGATGTAAACATTGCATTAGAAGCGCAAGGCATTGAAAACCCATTATTCCACGCAATAAAACTTGTTGAAAATGATGAGTTAGAAGTTAAAATGCACCCTACCACAATAAAAATGGTAGATGATTTTAAAAATACTTTTAGCGACGATACTTTCGGCACCGATTTTGAAGCGTTAGTTGCCGACGCAAGGTATAAGCACATAACCAAAAACTATTCGCCACTATTAGTAAAAAAGAATAACGGCTTAAAACTAACAAGTTCAGATAAAGCCGATAAAATACTTACTAACAAGTGGGCAGGTATTCCCATTTTCTTGGTAATACTATTCTCATTATTCCACTTAACCTTTGGCGAAGACTTTTTATTTTTAGGCAAAATATTCTCATTGCCCACCATTGAAGATTTAGGGCTTGCCGATAACTTTGGCACGGCACTACTTGCTTGCTTTTATGATGGCGCAGTATTCTCACCAGGTGTAATACTGTTTAATTTAATGGGCTTACTAACATCAACGGTATTTGGTTACATAGGTTTAGGTTTAGAAAGTCTTGGCGCAAGCGACTGGGTGTTAGGCTTGGTATGTGATGGCGTTTTAGGTGGAATAGGTGGAGTGTTAAGTTTCGTTCCACAAATCGTATTCTTACTATTATTACTTTCAATTTTAGAAGATACAGGTTATATGGCAAGGGTTGCCTTTATTCTTGATAGAATATTCCGTAAGTTTGGCATAAGCGGTAGGGCGTTTATTCCTATGATAATGGGTTTTGGTTGTTCAGTTCCCGCAATGATTAACACCAGAACATTAGTAGATGAAAAGGAAAGAACGCTCACTTTAAGAACAATACCTTTCTTCTCTTGTGGCGCAAAACTTCCCATTTTAACTGCCGTTGCAGGCGCAATCGGTATGATGACTGGTAGAGACGGTAGCATAATAAGTTTTGCAATGTATGTTTTAGGTATGGTTGTTGCAGTAGTATCAATTTTACTTATGCGTTCAACCACTCAACGCGGTGAAGTTTCGCCCTTTATAATGGAACTTCCTGCATACCATAAACCATCTTTCAAAGGCTTAATGGTTCACCTTTGGGATAAAATTAAACACTATGTTAAAAAGGTATTCACGGTAATACTTGCATCAACCATAGTAATTTGGTTTTTATCAAACTTTGGTTGGAACTGGCAAATGTGCGAAATTGAACAATCAATTTTAGCAAGTATCGGTCAACTAATTCAACCCTTATTTACACCACTTGGATTTGGTAGCCAACTCAACTCTTATGGTTGGGTATTCGTAGTGGCAGCAATCACAGGCTTAATCGCAAAAGAAGAAGTAATAGCAACCTTTGGCACACTTGCATCAATATTTGCGCTTAGTGGTGTAGAAGGTGCAGCAGCCGTAAACGCAATGGCAATAGGCACAGGTATCACTTGGGCAGGCTTGATAGCATTTATCGTGTTTAATATGACCACTATTCCTTGCTTTGGCGCAGTAGCAACTGCTAAGGGCGAAACCTTAAAGGGCAAGTTTAGATGGACCTTACTTTTCTGGATAGTGGCATCTTACACCGTATCAATGATGGCATATTTAGTTCTTTCTTGGTGGTGGACTTCGTTCATATTTGTAGCCCTTGCCGTAGCATTAATATTTGGTATAAAACTATACAATAAAAACCACCCTATAGGTGAAAAGAAATGAGTTTAATTGATATAATCATATTAGTAATCGCAATAGCAGTAGTGCTAAGCGTAGTAATAGTTAGCATAATCAACAAAAAGAAAGGCAAAGTGTCTTGTAGTTGTGGGTGCGATTGCTCAAAGTGTTCGGGATGCAATAAACCAAAAACGGAAAACCCAACCGATAAAAATTAACAAAAACGCCCTGCAAAAATGCGGGGCATTTTTGTTGAAAAATAATTTTAAAGTGGTATAATATTAACTATGGAACTATATTTTAGCGTGGGCGGAATGACTTGCTCGGTATGTTCTCAAACGGTAGAAAAGGGCGTTAAAAAACTTGTTGGCGTAGAAAGTGCACAAGTGTCGCTCATTGAAAAGAAAATGCGAGTTACCTTTGATGAAAGCATATTAAACGCAAGCGATATAATAGTAGCCGTTCAAAAATTAGGGTATACTGCCGATATATATAATGGCGAAACCGAAAACAAATATGCGCAAGCAAACGCGCTTAAAAAACGGTTTTTCACTTCGCTTATTTTACTTATACCTTTAATGTATTTATGTATGGGTAAAATGTTATCGTTGCCAGTTTTTATAGATGATAGAATAAACTTTTCGCTATCATTTATACTTGCGCTTGCGATATTAATTATCAATCGCAAGTTCTTTGTAAACGGCATAAAGGCAATAAAAAACGGCTCTCCAAATATGGATACTTTGGTATCGCTTGGTTCAGCGTCGGCATTTATATTTAGCCTTGTTGAAACAATTTTGCTTTTTATAGGGGTAAAAACCCCAAGCCACACCTTTTTTGATTCTTCGGCAATGGTGGTATCATTAGTAACGCTTGGCAAATGGCTTGAAGAACTCTCAAAAATTAAAACTGGTAGCGCAGTAGAAAAACTTGGCAAAATGTTGCCAAAATATTCCACCATTTTAGTAGATGGCAAAGAAAAAAACATTTTATCAACCGAAATAAAAATAGGCGATAAAGTAATTGTTAAAGCAGGCGAATTTTTATCTATTGATGGCATTGTAATTGATGGCTTGGCATCAGTAGACAAATCGGCAATAACAGGCGAAAGTATGCCAGAGCATATAACTACTGGTTGCTATTTGCAATCAGGCTCATTAATCACCGAAGGCTATCTAATAATTGAAGCGCAAAAGGTGGGCAAAGAAACACTATTTTCTCAAATAGAAGAAATAGTAAAAAAGGCAAGCAGTTCAAAAGCGCCTATCCAAAGATTTGCCGATAAGGTAGCAGGCGTGTTTGTGCCGATAGTAAGTGCTTTGGCTTTAATTACCTTTTTAGTTTGGATTATTATTACAAGCGATATTTATAAATCCTTTAACTTTGGTGTAAGCGTGTTAGTAATATCTTGCCCTTGCGCATTAGGTTTAGCAACCCCCGTTGCAGTAACCTCAGCAATAGGTAAAAGCGCAAAATACGGAATACTTTTCAAAAACGCAGGCGCTTTGCAAACTGCAAACAAAATAAACTGCGTGTTACTTGATAAAACGGCAACGCTAACGGTAGGCAAACCCAAGGTTATAAACTTTATAAACATTAATAGCCTTACTGATGAAGAAATTAAAAACATAACTTATGCTTTAGAAGTGGGCTCATCACACCCACTTGCAGAGTGCGTTAAAGAGTATTGCGAAAAAACTAACCTTACTGCCACTAATTTTGTAAACCAAATAGGCAAAGGGGTTAGTGGAAAAATAAACGGCACAACCTATTACCTTGGCAACGAAAAACTTTTGCCATTTAGTTTAGATGGTTATAGCGAAAAATTAAACATACCATCTTTGCAGGGCAAAACCCTTTTATATTTGGCAGATAACAGTTCGCTTTTAGCCGTGTATGGTGTTAGCGACTATTTGAAAGAAGATAGCATAATTGCCGTTAAAAATCTTTTAGAAAAGGGTGTAAAGGTAGTATTAGTAACGGGCGATAACGAACAAACTGCCAAACTAATTGCAAAAGAAGTTGGAATAACTAAATATTACCACTCTGTGTTACCACAAGATAAATACGAAATAGTTGAAAAGTATAAAAAGAAAGGCTATTTTGTTGCTATGGTAGGAGATGGCATAAACGATAGCCCTGCATTAAAGAGTGCCGATATCGGCATAGCAATAGGCACAGGCACAGATATTGCCATAGATAGCGCAGAAGTAGTAATTGCAAACGGCAGTTTAAGTGGCATATCAAAAACAATTGACCTATCAAAGCGCGCCCTAAAAATAATAAAGCAAAACCTATTTTGGGCATTTTGTTATAATGTAATAGCAATCCCCATAGCAGGTGGAGTGCTATCATTTATAGGCATTACCTTAACACCTTGGATGGCTTCGGCTTGTATGTGCATAAGTTCACTATTCGTTGTGCTTAATGCGCTAAGAATATCTGGCAAAGAAAAAAATAAAAGTAAAATAGAGGATGATATTATGGAAATTAAAATTGACGGTATGATGTGTAAACATTGCGAAGCAAGGGTAAAAGAAGGCATTGAAAGTATAAACGGAGTAGAAAGTGTAGAAATCAACCTAAAAAAGAAACTTGCCTTTGTTTCTTGCGAAGAAGATGCAAAGCAAAAAATCCTTGACAAAATTGAAGAACTTGGCTACAAAGTATTAAAGGTAAAATAATAAAAAAACCCCACAAAACCCAGCGCGTTATTTATCGCGCTGGGTTTTATTTTTTAAAAAATAAGTAAATAATTTTTATCTAATAATAAAATAAGACTTGAAAAAAAACACAATATATAGTATAATCTAATTTGCTATAAACTACAAAATAGGGATATTTCGGGAGAAAATCAATGGCAAAGAACTCTTACAAAGCAGAAGACATTAAAATACTTGAAGGATTAGACGCAGTTAGAATGCGCCCAGGTATGTATATCGGCACAACAAGTGTAAAGGGGCTTCATCACATACTTTGGGAAATAGTAGATAACGCAGTTGACGAAGCGGCAAACGGTTATGCCGACCACATTGAAATTAAACTGTACAAAGATGGTAGCGCATCTGTTGAAGATAACGGCCGTGGCATACCCACCGACATACACTCAAAGGCAGGCGTATCAGGTGTTCAAGTAGTATTTACCCAACTCCACGCAGGTGGAAAGTTTGGTAGCGATAACTACAACTATTCTGGTGGTTTGCACGGTGTAGGTGCGTCGGTAACCAACGCCCTTTCAAAGTGGCTTAAAGTAGAAGTTTATAAAAACACCGTTTACGAAATAGAGTTCCATAGTTACCTTGATAAAGAAAGTGGCAAGGTAAAATCAGGCATTCCAAAATACCCCTTAAAAGATACCAAGGTAAAAACCAAAAAGAAAGGAACTTTCGTTCACTTTATGCCAGACGACACCGTGTTTGAAACGGTGGAGTTTAACCCCGAAACCATATTAAAAAGAATCAAAGAACTAGCCTTTTTGAATAAGGGTTTAGAAATAACATTTTATGATGAAAAAACCGATTATCACCAAACCTATAAATATGATGGTGGTATAGTTGACTTTGTTAAATACTTAAACGAAGGGAAATCAACACTTTATGGCGAACCTATCTATGCAAAAGCCGAAAAAGACAATATTTTAGTAGAGTTTGCAATTCAACACACCGATTCATATGTAGATAGCGTGTATTCGTATGTAAATAACATACCCACGGCAGAAGGTGGTATGCACGAAACAGGTTTCCGTTCAGGATTAACGCGCTCATTTAACGATTATGCAAGAAGTAGGAACTTTTTAAAGGATAAAGACGATAACCTTTTAGGCGAAGACTTTAAAGAAGGTTTAACGGCAATCGTTTCCGTTAAGATGCAAAATGTTCAGTTTGAAGGTCAAACCAAAACCAAACTTGGCAACCCCGAAGCGCGCCCTGCAGTAGAATGGGTAACTGTTAGCGAAATAAACGAACTTGTAAAAAACAAAAAACTTGGCAAAGTTTTTGATGCCATAATAAATAAAGCATTATCAAGCGCAAAAGCAAGGCTTGCCGCAAAAAAGGCAAAAGATATAGCAAGGGCAAGCAAAAGCATTGAAGCACAAAACCTTGTTGGAAAACTTGCAAGTTGCTCTGGTAGAAAACCAGAACTTAACGAACTATTCATAGTTGAAGGTGATTCGGCAGGTGGTAGCGCAAAATCGGCAAGGTCGCGTCAATTCCAAGCGATATTGCCTATAAGGGGTAAAATCCTAAATGTAGAAAAGAAGAAACTTGACTACATTTTACAAAACGAAGAAATTCGCACCATAATAAGCGCGCTTGGCACAGGTATCGGCCCAGAGTTTGATTTATCTGGATTAAGGTTTCATAAAGTAGTAATTCTTTCAGATGCTGATGTAGACGGTAGCCATATACGAATACTACTTTTAACCTTCTTTTTTAGGTATATGAAAGAACTAATCAACCAAGGCCATGTATATATAGGAATGCCACCGTTATACTTAGTAAAGAAAGGCAAAATAAAAGAATACGCCTATAACGATAAGCAACTTGAAAAGGTAATAGAAAAGGTAGGCAAGGGCTACGAAATACAGCGCTATAAAGGTCTTGGCGAAATGGACCCCGAACAACTTTGGGAAACCACATTAGACCCAGAAAGGCGCAGTATGATGCAAGTAACCATTGAAGACGCGGCAGAAGCAGATAGGCTAATCACAGTATTGATGGGCGAAGAAGTAAGCGCAAGAAAGCAATATATCTTTGACCACGCCGATTTTAACCGTGAAGATAGTTTTGCAAACCGTAAACGCTCATAATTAATAAAGGGAAGAAAAGTTATGGAAAACGAAAAAGGAATAATATACGCACCGCTTGACGAAGTGTTTAAAGATTCAATGGTAGCCTATGCAGAGCAGGTAATTTTAGACCGTGCTTTGCCAAGGGTAGAAGACGGGTTAAAACCCGTTCAGCGTAGAATACTCTACGCAATGAACGAAATGGGCTTATCGCCAGATAAACCCCATAAAAAGTGCGCAAAAATCGTAGGTGAAGTATTAGGTAAGTTCCACCCCCACGGCGATAGTTCGGTTTATGGTGCGCTTGTTCACTTGGCTCAAGATTTTAATATGCGTATGCCACTTGTTGATGGCCACGGCAACTTTGGAACGGTAGACGGCGATAGCGCGGCAGCATATAGGTATACTGAAGCAAAATTGCAAACATTATCGCTTGAACTACTTCGCGATATAGATAAAAACACGGTAGATTTTTCACTTAACTTTGACGATACTGAAGAAGAACCAAATGTATTGCCAGGTAGGTTTCCAAACCTTTTGGTAAACGGCGCAACAGGTATAGCAGTAGGTTTAGCAACAAATATTCCACCACATAACCTTGAAGAAGTAATTAACGGCACGGTGGCTTATATTGAAAACCCCAAAATTACCCTTGACAAAATGATGGAATATATCCCTGCGCCCGATTTCCCAACCGGTGGCTATATAATCGCTGGCGACGAACTTAAAGAAGCATATAAAACAGGTAGGGGCAAAATTAAAATTCGCGCAAGGGTAAATATTGAAAAAGACACAGGCGATAAGTCAAACCTTGTTATAAGCGAACTTCCATACCAAGTAAACAAGGCAAACCTACTTAAAAAGATAGTAGAACTACGCGAAAGCAAAAAAGATGTTTTAGGTGTTATTAAAGATGTAGTTGACGAATCGGATAGAAACGGTATGAGAGCAGTTATAAAACTCTCAAAAGATGCCGACCCAAAAATGATTTTGCAATACCTTTATAAAAACACCGAACTTGAAGTATCGTATGGTATAAACATAGTGGCAATAGCAGGTGGAAAGCCTGCGCAACTTGGCTTGCTTGACATAATTTCATACTATGTAAACTACCAAATTGAAGTAATACTACGCCGTAGCAAGTTTGATTTAGAACGCGCAAAAGAGCGCGCGCATATAGTAGAAGGCTTAATAATTGCAGTAAAGAATATTGATGAAGTAATTAAAATTATCAAGAGCGCAGAAAATACTGCAGATGCAAGGGCAAAACTACGCGCAAGGTTTAATATAAGCGAACAACAAGCAACGGCAATACTTGATTTAAAACTTGCAAGGCTTACCAAACTTGAAGTATATAAACTTGAAGAAGAATTAAAAGAACTATTAAAGAAAATAGAATACTTAACTTCTATAATTTCAAGCAAGGCAAAACAAAAAGAAGTGTTAAAGAAAGAACTTCTTGAAATAAAGAAAAAGTATGGCGACGATAGGCGTAGTAATATAATCGCTTTCGGCGAAGAAGTAGAAATAAAGAGTTTAGAAAAAGAACTCAAACAAATTGATGATTTCGTTGTTGGATTTACCAAGGGCGGAATGTTCAAAAAAATGACCTTAAAGAACTTTAAGGCAAGCGATAAATCGGTTAAAGATAACGCAAATCCCGATGACTTCTTATTGTTTACAGCCCCTGCAAGACGCGACCAAACCTTGCTTGCATTTACCAACCTTGGCAACTGCTGTAAACTTGATATGGAAATCGTGCCAGAATGCCGTTTCCGTGATAAAGGTGTTAAGTTTAACACTATCGCAAAAGATTGCGCAAGAAACGAATACCCAGTAGCCTTCTTTGCCGTTAACGAAGAACAATTACCCGAAGGCTCATTACTATTCTTTACTAAAGATGGCTTAATTAAGAAAACAGAGTGGGCAGAATACAATATTATTAAACCATACTATCAAGCAATCAAACTTAAAGATGGTGATGAACTTTTAAGTGTAGAGTTAGATATGCCCGATACCACTATCGCATATATAACCGAACAAGGCTTGGTGCTTAATGCACTAAAAGATGATATCCCAGCGCAAGGCAGAGTTGCAGGTGGTGTTAAGGGTATTAACTTAAATAAGGGCGATAAAATTAAATTCGTTTCTCAAATTGATGGCGAAGGCGAATTCGTTATTATAACTGATGGTGGTTGCTATAAGCGTGTAATTACTGCAGAAATAGAGCCTATTCAAAGATATAGAAAGGGCGTTAAAGTATGTGAACTTGGCAAAGACAATATTATAGTTTTTGCATCAAGTGTAAAAGAACCATACGACTTAGCCGTTATTGATAACTTTGGCGTAGCCTTTGCAATCAACACCGAAGAAATATCAATAGAGGGCAGAACCACCAAGGGCAAAACCTTAAAGAACGAACACAAAAAGCGCATGCCCGAATTCGTTTTCAAACTTCAATAACTAAAAAACCAAAAAAAAGGATTGACCAAAAGTCAATCCTTTTTCATTTTAATATTAAAAATATTAAACATTAAATCTAAATAGCACTACATCACCATCTTTAATAACATATTCTTTGCCTTCGCTACGAACTTTTCCGTGTTCTTTAGCCGCGTTAAACGAGCCAAGTTCCACTAAAATATCATAGTCAACAATTTCTGCTCTAATAAATCCTTTTTCAAAATCGGTATGTATTTTGCCTGCGGCTTGTGGGGCTTTAGTGCCAAGTTCAATTGTCCAAGCCCTAACTTCCTTTTCACCAGCCGTTAAATAACTAATAAGCCCTAAAAGTTTATAACTTGCTCTAACAAGCCTATCAAGTCCACTTTCAGTAAGACCTAATTCTTCAAGGAACATTTTTTGTTCATCAGGGTCAAGCATTGAAAGTTCTTCTTCTGTTTTAGCGCAAATAACAAGGTATTCACTATTTTCAGCCTTTGCAAAGTCAATAACTTTTTGAACTAATGGCAATTCGCTTTCGCTTTTGCCCATATCTTTTTCGCTAATGTTTGCAGTATAAATAACAGGCTTAGAAGTAATCAAAAAAAGTTCTTGCATATACTCTTTTTCTTCTTTTGATAGGGGAAGAGAGCGCGCCGAGTTGCCTTGTTCTAAGTGGTTATAAAGTCTTTCTAAAAATTCGGCTTCAATCTTATACTTTTTATCGCCTGTTTTAGTCATATTAAGCGCCTTGTCCCACTTTTTCTTAACCGAATCCATATCGGCAAAAATGAGTTCAAGGTTAATGGTTTCAATATCGCGAAGTGGGTCAATGGTGTTTTCAACGTGGGTAATATTTTCATCTTCAAAACATCTAACCACATGAACTATTGCATCAGTTTCGCGAATATTTGCTAAAAACTTATTTCCCAAGCCTTCGCCTTTGCTTGCGCCCTTAACAAGCCCTGCAATGTCAACGAATTCAACAACGGCAGGGGTAATTTTTTTAGTGTTATAAAGTTTGCCTAAAACATCAAGCCTTTCATCAGGCACGGCAACTATACCAACATTAGGTTCAATAGTGCAAAAGGGGTAGTTAGCGCATTCAGCGCCTGCGTGCGTTATCGCATTAAAAAGTGTGGATTTGCCAACATTAGGAAGACCTACTACGCCAAGTTTCATTTTAATCACTTCCAAATTTATTTTTCCCGTCAATTATACCTTAAATTACGCAAAAATACAAGGTTTTTGCCTTGCTTTTTACTTTAAAAATGTGATATGATATTAAAAATGAGAGGAAAAGAGTATGGACTATAAAATTTATATTGCCGAAAAACTTAAAATTGAAGGGATTGAAAGTAAAGATATAGCATCTTTTATAGAAGTTCCACCAACCACCGATATGGGCGATTATGCGTTGCCTTGCTTTAAACTTGCTAAGGTAATGAGAAAAAGCCCTATAATGATTGCAAACGAACTTGCGCAAAACTTTGAAACGGATAGTGTTATTGCTGAAGTAAATGCAGTTAACGGCTACCTAAACTTTAAGGTTAACCGTAAAGGGTTTGTAGAAAGCACTTTAAACTCAATTTTAAGTCAAGGCGAAAACTACGGCAAATCAAATATCGGCTCTGGCAAAACTGTTTGTATTGACTTTTCGTCAATCAATATTGCAAAGCCTTTCCATATAGGTCATTTAAGCACCACCGTTATAGGAAGCGCGCTTTGTAAAATATTTAGGTTTTTAGGCTACAATGTAGTTGGCATAAACCACCTTGGCGATTATGGAACACAATTTGGCAAACTTATTGTCGCTTTCAAAAAATGGAGCAGTTTAGAAGCCGTTGAAAAGGGCAGGCTTGAAGAACTTACCAGAATATATGTTAAGTTTCACGACGAAGCGCAAATTCACCCTGAACTTGATGATGAAGCAAGAAGATATTTTAAACTCATAGAAGATGGCGATAAAGAAAGCAACGAACTCTTTAACCTTTTCAAAAAAATCACTTTAGAAGAAGTTGATAAAATATACAAACTCTTAAATGTTTCTTTTGATTCATACGCAGGCGAAAGTTTTTATAACGATAAAATGGCGCCCGTTGTAGAAGAACTTAAACAAAAGAACTTACTTAAAACAAGCGAAGGCGCATCTATCGTTGACCTTGAAGAATACGGTATGCCACCTTGCTTAATCTTAAAGTCAGATGGCTCATCACTTTACGCAACGCGTGATATAGCCGCAGCCGTTTACAGAAAAAACACATACGATTTTGATAAATGCCTTTATGTAGTTGCATACCAACAAAACTTGCACTTTAAGCAATTCTTTAAGGTTTTAGACCTTATGGGTAAAACTTGGGCAAAAGATATGGTGCATGTAGCATACGGTATGGTTTCGTTAGAAGATGGTGCTATGAGCACAAGAAAGGGCAAAGTAGTATTACTTAAAGATGTTATTGATAAAACCATTGAAAAGGCATTATCGGTAATTGAAGAAAAGAACCCAACCCTACCTAATAAAGAACAAACTGCCAAGGCAGTAGGCACAGGCGCAGTAATTTTTGGCGCGCTTGTAAACAACAAAATTAAAGACATAGTATTCTCATACGATAGGGTATTAAGTTTTGAAGGCGAAACTTGCCCTTATGTTCAATACACCGTTGCAAGATGCAACAGCGTGCTTAATAAGTTTGGCGCACCTAATAAGTTTACTGCAAACGATATGACTGATGATGAATATTTAGTAGTAAGCGAACTTTCAAGGTTTGGCGAAGTGGTAAAATCTTCTGCCGAAAAATATGAGCCAAGTTTAATAACCCGTTATGCGCTTGACCTTGCAACTGCTTTTAATAAGTTCTATATCTCATCTAAAATAGGTGTGGAAGACGAAAACTTAAAATCGTTTAGGCTTGCAATAACAAAGTCGGTAAAAACCACTTTAACAAGCGCACTTTCACTTCTTGGTATAGATGTAGTTGAACAAATGTAATATGAAAAAATTAGCCATATTTGATTTAGACGGAACGCTTATAGATTCACTTCCAGATATAGCCTACAATGTAAATGCAACCTTAACTCATTTTGGTTTAGATGCGCTTTCAACTAAAAAGATAAAAACTCTAATAGGTGGTGGCGCAAAAAACCTTATATTTGATGCCTTTGGTGGCAACTTAACAGATACCGAACTTGCAGAAAAGTTAGAGTATTATAATAACGCCTATTCTAAATCAACAAGCCCACTAACCAAACTATTTAGTGGCGTTAAAGAAATGCTTTTTGAACTTAAAAACCGTGGCTATATAATAGCCGTTTTAAGCAATAAGCCAAATCGCACCGTTCAGCCTATAAAAAACGGATTGCTTAAAGGCTTGCCTATTGATAAAGTTCAAGGCGCGTGCGAAGAATACCCATTAAAGCCCAACCCACAAGGCGCAATCAATATGTGCAAGTCGCTTAATGTAAACCCTGAAAATGCGTATATGATAGGCGACGGCGAAACTGATGTTATAACTGCAATCAAAGCAGGTATGAAAGGTGTGGCAGTTTTATGGGGTTATAGAACAAAAAATCAATTACAAAGTGCAGGCGCAACTACTTTTGCGCTTGTGCCACAAGACATATTAAAAGTATTAAACTAAAAAGGGGGAAAGGGTTTTGAGCCACGGCGTTTATAAAACGGCAATAGTAGGCGGCGGAGCAAGTGGAATAATAACTGCAATAGAACTCACGCGCGGTGAAAATGCCCTAAATGGCGAAGAAGTAGTAATACTTGAAGGCTTGCCAAGAATAGGCAAAAAACTTATTGCAACTGGCAATGGTCAAGGCAACCTTACTAACGCCAACCTATCCACTCAAAACTATTATGGCGACAAAGGGTTTTTGCACGCCTTTTTTGCATCTAACCCCGATTTAGAGCAATATTTTTATTCGTTAGGAATACCCCTAACTTGTGATGAAGAAGGTAGAAAATACCCACTTTCAAAACAAGCATCTGCCGTTTTAGATATTTTAATGGCAAGGCTTATCTTTTGCAAAGTTAATATTTTTACCGAATACAAGATAGATAAAATAAAGTTAAATAACGGCATATTTGAAATTAGTTCAGGCTCTAAAAAAGTTCGCGCCGAAAGGGTTGTTTTGGCGTGTGGTGGAAAGGCAGGCTCAAACTTTGGAACTGACGGCTCATCATATAGTTTAGCAACTAATTTTGGACACGGCTTAACCGAACTTTTCCCGTCGCTTGTTCAACTTAAATGTGAGCGCGAAAAAATAAAAGGTCTTAAAGGCTTAAAAGAAAGTGTTGTTCTTTCATCAATAGTAAATGGCGAAAGGCTAAAAACTGCAAAGGGTGAAATACTTTTTACCGATTACGGTGTTTCTGGTAACGCAGTATTTTATATATCGCCAAGTGTAGTAAATAAAAACAATGCTATTTTAAATGTGGAGTTTTTGCCAGAATACACTATTGCCGAACTTGAAACTATGTTGCAAGATAAGAAAGAGAACGCGCCATTTATTGAAAATGGCGATTTACTTTGTGGCTTATTAAATAAAAGAATAGGCAAGGCCGTTTTAGATACTTGTAGCGATTTTTCGCCCAAAAGTGTAGCGTATGCCCTTAAAAACTTTAAACTTTCAGTTTTAGGAACTTTGGGTTTTGATGTTGCTCAAGTTACCCGTGGTGGAATTAAAACAGATAAAATCAATCCACTTTCAATGCATAGCAAAAACGAAAAATCCCTTTATATTGTTGGCGAAATGCTTGATGTTGATGGCGATTGTGGTGGGTATAACTTAACCTTTGCATTTTTATCTGGAATAAAGGCAGCAAACTCAATAAAAGCATCATTTTAATTAATTTTGTAAAAAAATCTAATTTTTGTAAAAAAACTGTTCAAAAATCCAAAACTTTGGTATAATATAATAGTAGTAAGTTTTTTACTACATTTTTCACTTTTTATTTTTAAGCCGATTTTAGGCAAAATCACAATTACTAAACTAAATTTGAATAATAATTTTAAGGGGGCAAAGTATGTCTAAACTTAAAACTTTAACGGTTGATATTCTTGAACCGTTGCATTTGTCTATTTTGCGTGAATTAGGCAGATTTATCGGCGTTAAATCGCCTGCAAGCAAGGTAAAAGAAGTGCTTATTGAAGAAATACTTGCTATTCAAAGTGGCAAAATGGAACCTGCGGAGCGCAACAAAAAGGGCGCGCCCACAAAACTTGCAGTTGACCTTTCAATGTTCTTTGAAGAAAACGAAGAAGATTTTATTGAAGAGCCAAATAGCGGGAAAATAATTTTTGCAGATGAAGAAGGTGAAGAAAGGGTTATTGAAGGCATTTTAGAGCCACACTCTAATTATGCATTTTTAAGAACAAAAGGCTATGAAAGTAGCGAAAAAGATGTGTTTGTTTCAGGACCTATCATAAGAAAATATAACCTAAAAAAAGGCGACTTGGTAAAGGGCAAAGCAAAAGCCGTTCGTGAAGAGGGTTATCCTGCATTACAAACGGTTATTACTGTTAACGATAAAAAGGCCATTGAATATCCAGACCGTGTTGACTTTGAAAGCCTTTTAGCCTGCTATCCAACCGAAAAGATTAATTTAGAAATTATTAAAAACCCAGATATATCTTGCCGTGCAATAGATTTGTTTGCGCCTATCGGTAAAGGTCAAAGGGGATTAGTGGTTGCGCCACCAAAAACGGGCAAAACCACACTCATTAAAAAGATAGCAAAATCTATTGAAGAAAACCATAAAGAAATTGAACTTATAATACTTCTTATTGATGAACGCCCTGAAGAAGTTACCGACATTAAGCGTAGTGTAAAATCAACTGTGGTATATTCAACATTTGACCAGTCGGTTGACCACCATATTCGCGCAAGTGAATTAGTAATATCGCGCGCAAAAAGGCTTGTTGAAAATGGCAAAGATGTTGTTATTTTATTAGATTCTATAACCCGTTTAGCAAGGGCATATAACAACTATATTGAACCATCTGGAAGAACACTATCTGGTGGTTTAGACCCAACTGCACTATCTGGTCCAAAGCGCTTTTTCGGTTCGGCAAGAAATGTAGAAGATGGTGGCAGTTTAACCATTATTGCAACGGCATTAGTTGAAACTGGTAGCCGTATGGACGATATTATTTTTGAAGAGTTTAAAGGCACGGGCAATATGGAACTACATTTAAGCCGTGAACTTGCAGAAAGAAGAATATTCCCTGCAATTGACCTTAATAAGTCTGGCACAAGAAAAGAAGAGTTATTGCTTAGCGAAGAAGAACTTTTGGTAAGCACAAAACTTCGCAAACTTTTATATTCAAACGAAAAAGTTTCGGTTGATGCGTTATTTGAAATGATGGAAAAATCATCTTGTAATGCCGACCTAATTTCTAAAATTGATGAATGGATAAATATTTATAAATCAACACTATGAAATCTTTAAGAAATAAAACAATAGACTTTTCATTAGAAGAGGGCGAAAAATACCTAAAAAACTGTGTTAAGGCAAGCGAATTAAAAGGTGGTCAAGTTAACCTAACCGTGCTTGGCGATACATTTACTGCGCTAAAAGGTGTTAGTGATGAAAGTGTTGACTTGCTTATTGTTGACCCACCTTATAATCTTGATAAAAGTTTTCACGGCAACACCTTTAAGAAAAGTGGCTTTGATGCCTATGCTAAATACACCGAAAAGTGGATTGACGCCGTAATTCCAAAACTTAAAAAAAGTGCATCAATCTATGTTTGTTGCGACTGGGAAAGTTCGGTAGTAATAGGTCAAATCCTTGCTAAAAAGTTTATACTTCGCAACCGAATTACTTGGGAGCGCGAAAAGGGTAGGGGCGCAAAAACCAACTGGAAAAACAGTATGGAAGATATATTTTTTGCAACCCTTTCAAATGAATACACCTTTAACCTTGATAGTGTTAAGGTAAAAAAGAAGGTGCTTGCGCCCTATAAAGAAAACGGCAAACCTAAAGACTGGGTTGCCGAAGAAAAGGGTAATTATCGCTTTACCTGCCCATCAAACTTTTGGGACGATATTTCCGTGCCATACTGGTCAATGAAAGAAAACACGGCGCACCCAACCCAAAAGCCCGAAAAACTTATTGCAAAACTAATACTTGCAAGTTCAAACGAAAACGATTTGATTTTAGACCCATTTGTAGGTAGTGGCACAACTTCTGTGGTAGCAAAAAAGTTAGGCAGAAACTATATAGGAATAGAGCAAAACCCACTCTATTGTGCTTGGGCAGAATATAGGCTACTTCAAGCCGAAACTGATAAAACGATCCAAGGCTACGAAAACGGAATATTTACAAAACGAAACGGAAACTAAAAAATTATCCCTACTTATAGTAGGGATTTTTTTATGCAACAAGCGATTGCTTTTTAAATATTCTAACTGCAAGCGCAGTCATATCATCATTAGCAACCCCACCTGAAAACTCAATGGCTTTTTTAAGTAGTTCATCAGTAAGTGATTGTGGGTTTTTTGCAGGCACGGTTTTTAGAAAATCAATTATTTCACCACTACTTCCAAATGCGTCGCTAATTCCATCACTCATAAACAAAACTATATCGCCATTATTAAGGCTTGCCGAACAAACTGCAGGTCTTAACTCATTAAGTATTCCAAGCGGTAGAGTATTGCCCTCTATAATTCTAATTCCATCATTACCGATAATAAATCCATATGGTGTGCCATATTTAATAAAATCAGCGCCACCATTTTTAAGGTCAATAACACAAGCATCAAGGGCAGTAAAACTATCGTCGGTGTTTATGGCAAGCAGTTTATTCACCGTGTTCAAAACCAAATCGCCCGAAAGCCCTGCCTTATAAAAACTCTCTATAAGTGTAAGCGAAGAATTAGAAATCTTTCTCGCCGTTTCGCCACTACCCATACCGTCGGCAAGAGCAACCAAAAACTTATCTTCTTTAATTCTTGTAACAGAGTGCGTGTCGCCAGATAGGTTAGAGCCGTTTTTGTTTATCGCGCTAACCCCAAAAACTGCGTCAAAGGTAGGGGATTTTTTAAGGTAAAAATATATTTTATCTTCTGCAATATCAACCTTTTCAATTAAAGTCATATCGGTATTAAGTGTTTTAGAAATAACACTTAGCAAAAGGTCAATGGCAATCTCTTTCATAGTAACAATAACCCCAACTGATAAACTGTTAGCGTCGCCATAAATAAGTAGTTCGCTAACCAAAATACCGTTTTTCATAAGTTCGTTTGACAAGTTTCGTTCAAGCCTACTTTGATACTTTAATAGTGTTCCCGATTCTAATGCAAGGCTTCTTAAAATTTGCGAAACGCCCTCAGTTTCTTCTGCAAGTAATCTTCTGCCACTTGCAACATTTTGCTTTTCAATAACAGTTGAACGGTATTCGGCAAGCAGTTTGTTTAGTGGGAAAATAATATCGTTTGGTCTAACACATTCTTCGCCAAGGCTTTTAGGCAAATCAATAACCGAAACCTTGCCCTTTGCAAGCCCCACTTCAATAAGTTTAGAAATGTCTAATTTTATTTTTGATATTCTAAAACACCGTTCTTTATTTTGACAGTTATAGCAAACCTTTCCTTCAATATTTTTTTGAATAGCATCTAAAGCCGTTTGCTCATTAACGGTGTTTTTTTCAAAAGTTTCAAAGGCAAAACTCATTTCGCTAAACACATTTGCAAGTTGATAAAGCCTATTAGAAATTAAAGTTCGGTTTCTGTTTATAGATTGCCTTGAAAGTTGCTTTTCGCGAAAGGCATAAAGTTTTTCTTTTAGTTCTAAAAGCACCTTGTTTGGCACAAACGAAAAACATACTGCGCCTATTAGTCCAGATATAAGTTCAAGCGCGCCAAAGGTGGGGTAAACGGAAAAAACTGCGTTTACCAAAAGGTCGCAAACAATAATTCCAACGCTTGCTAAATGCCTTGATATAGGTGTTAATAAAGTAGTGATAATGGCAAGCGCAAGGTAAACTGATAAAAAAATTATATTGCTATAATACACCGAAAAGCATAGCCCTAAACAGGTGGAAATATAAACTGAATAACCCGATTT
>JAFTSI010000023.1 GCA_017467345.1 Clostridia bacterium | reverse complement strand
CAATGGATGTAGCAAGGTCAAGTATAAGGCTTGGCGCAAAGAGCGTTAAAATTGTATACCGTCGCCGTAAAGATGATATGACTGCGCTTCCCGAAGAAGTTGCAGGTGCTATTGAAGAAGGTTGCGAAGTTATGGAACTTTACGCGCCTGTTAAAATTGAAAAAGATGAAAATGGCAAGGCCGTTGCATTATGGGCTAAACCACAAATTATAGGAACTTACGCTTGGGGCAGACCAAAGCCTGTTAATAGCGATAAGCCTGAAGTTAGAATTGCTTGCGATAAGGTATTAGTTGCAATCGGTCAAAACATTGATAGCAAAGATTTTGAGTGCGAAGGCATACCTGTTAAGCGTGGTAATTTATGCGCAGGAAACGATTGCTCATTTAGAGAAATTGACGGCGTGTTCGCTGGTGGCGACTGTGTTACTGGCCCTGCAACCGTTATTAAGGCTATTGCCGCAGGTAAAGTTGCCGCTGCTAACATTGATGCTTATTTAGGATTTGACCATAGGCTTTCTACTGATGTAGAAGTTCCCGTTGCTAAGGTTAGCGACCGTGAACCTTGTGGTAGAGTTAATATGGTTGAGCGCCCTGCAGAAGAACGCAAAAACGATTTCAAACTTATGGAATGTGGTATGTGTGAGGCAGAGGCTAAACAAGAAGCAGGCAGATGCTTAAGATGCGATAAGTTCGGTCTTGGTGGATTTAGAGAAGGGAGGAAAGACAGATGGTAAATGTTAAAATAAACGAAAAAGACATTGCTGTTAAAGAAGGCACTCTTATTCTTGATGCTGCTAAACTTGTTGGCGTTAATATTCCCACTCTTTGCTACCTTAAAGACATAAACGAAATAGGCGCTTGCCGTGTTTGTGTTGTAGAGATTAAAGGTCAAGAACGCCTTGCTACTGCTTGTAATACGGTGGTTAGCGAAGGTATGGAAATAATAACCAACTCTGCAAAAGTAAGAACTGCAAGAAAAACTAATGTAGAACTTATTTTATCTCAACACGACGGCGAATGCACCACTTGTGTTCGTAGTGGAAACTGTTCACTTCAAACATTAGCAAACGACCTTGATATAAACGAAAGACCTTTCGGTAAGAACATTAGCGGAAAGGCTATAGATAAAAACTTCCCACTTGTTCGCGACGAAGATAAATGTATTAAATGTATGCGTTGTATCAATGTGTGCGATAAGATACAAAAACTTGGCGTTTGGGATTTAGTTAACACAGGTTCAAGAACTAATATCGGTGTTCACGGTGGAGTGGCTCTTAAAAACTCTAACTGTTCGCTTTGTGGTCAATGTATAACTCATTGTCCTACTGGCGCTCTAAAAGCCCGTGATGATGTTCAAAAGGTGCTTGATAACCTTGGTGATGAAGAAAAAATGAAAATAATTCAAATTGCGCCTGCCGTTAGAGTTGCTTGGGGTGAAGAGTTTGGTTTAGACCCAGAATTCGCAACTGAAAAAAGGCTTGTTGCTGCACTTAAAAAATGTGGTTTCAATTATGTATTTGACACCGATTTTGCGGCAGACCTTACCATTATGGAAGAAGGCCACGAGTTTATTGAAAGGCTTCCTGAAATTAAAAAGTCTGGTATGCCAATGTTTACTTCGTGTTGCCCAGGTTGGATAAGATATATTAAGGGTAATTACCCAGAATTAGTAAAGAACTTATCAACTGCTAAATCGCCACAACAAATGTTTGGTGCAGTTTCTAAAACTTATTATGCCGACCTTTTAGGTGTTAGCGCAGATAAAATATATGGTGTTTCTGCAATGCCTTGCGTTGCTAAAAAGCACGAAGCGGCACTTGAAACTATGAAAAATAACGGAATAAGTGATGTTGATGCTGTGTTAACCACGCGTGAAATTACAAGGCTTATCCGTTCCGAAGGCATTGATGTAATATCACTTAAAGAAGAAGAGTTTGATAGCCCATTAGGTCTTTCAACTGGTGCGGCTGTTATATTTGGAACTACTGGCGGAGTTATGGAAGCGGCACTTCGTTCGGCTTATTACTTTGTTACTAAAACTTTGCCACCTGTTGATGCTTTCTACGAAGTAAGGGGTATGAAAGGTTGGAAAGAAGCCAAGTTTGATATTGCAGGAACTGAAGTTAAAGTTGCAGTATCTCACGGCTTAAAGAATACCGACGATTTGATTAAGGCTATAAAGAAAGGAACTGTTCAATACGACTTTGTTGAAGTTATGGCTTGCCCAGGCGGATGTGCAGGTGGTGGTGGACAACCTATTCACGATGGATTTGAACTTGCTGAAGATAGGGGCGAAAGTTTGAGAAAATTAGATAAAAATAATCCTATAAGATTTTCTCACGAAAACCCTGCAATTCAAAAAATCTACGAAGATTATTTTGAAAAGCCATTATCGCACAAATCACACGAATTATTGCATACCGACCACGAAGGTTGGAATATGCCTAAATAAAAGGAGCAATTATGAAATTAAGCGATATATATATTAGAGACCCATTTATCTTAAAGGAAAATGGCAAATACTATATGTATGGAACAACTGATGCAAGTGCATGGGGTGGTAAAGCATGTGGCTTTAAGGTTTATGTAAGTGAAAACCTTATTGATTTTGAAGAAAAGGTAATTTTTACTGCAAGTGATGATTTTTGGGCAGATGAAAATTACTGGGCACCTGAATGCCATAAAATAGGCGATAAGTTCTATTTATTCGCATCATTTTTTAAGCAAGGTCAAAACCGTCGCTCACAAATACTTGTTTGTGACACGCCTGATGGAACTTTCGTTCCATTAAACAAGCCATTAACTCCTGAAGAATGGTATTCGCTTGACGCTACATATTTTGAAGATGGTGGAAAAAAATACACAATTTTCTGTCACGAATGGTTGCAAATTAAAGATGGAACTATGGTTCTTGCAGAACTTGATGACAACCTTGAAATTAAAGGTGAAATCAAAACACTTTTCAACGCATCAAGCGCAAAGTGGGTAAGACCTGTTCAAGATGACGATAAGTTTGTTACTGATGGACCATATCTTAGAAGAATGAAAAACGGTAAAATCCTTATGCTTTGGTCAAGCGTAGGTGAACACGGTTATGCTATGGGTATGGCTACTGCCGATAAAATTGAAGGTCCTTGGAAACATATTGATAAACCATTAGTTACCGAAAATGGTGGACACGGTATGATTTTTGAAGATGGCGATAAACTTTATATCATCTACCATATGCCAAATGACCCACATATGATGGAACGCGCCCACTTCCAAGAAGTTGTTGAAGATGGCGATATTCTCAAAATCAAATAAAAAATGAATAAAAAAGTGAATAAAAGCCCGATTTTTTCGGGCTTTTTATTTTTACATAAAAAGTGTGATAAAAATTGACATTATTTTTGAAAATATATTCAAAATAATTGACAGTATATATATTATTTTTTATAATATATTCGCTAATAGAGTTTAGTTTTATTAAACTTTTAGTTAGAAATGCCTAAACCTAAAAAGATAGGAAGTAAAGTAAATGTTACTCGGTGAAAAAATTAAAGATTTAAGGTTGTCTTGTGAACTAACGCAAGAAGAACTTGCCGATAGGTGTGAACTTACCAAAGGGTATATATCGCAACTTGAAAACGACTTAACTAGCCCTTCTATAGCTACTTTAATCGATATATTATACGCGCTTGGTACGGACTTAAAAGAGTTCTTTTCGGAT
>JAFTSI010000022.1 GCA_017467345.1 Clostridia bacterium | reverse complement strand
ACTATTTTTTCGGTTACTGTTGCAACGCGTTTTGCGCCACCTATAAAGATAATACCTGCAACGGCTACCAAAACAATACCTACTATTAAGCCTATCCACCAAGCATCGCTACCAGTTGCAGTTGAAACTGCACCACTAATTGCGTTTGATTGAACCATTGTGCCTATAAAGCCCAAAGCGATAATTACGGCTACTGCGAAAAAGCCTGCCAAGAACTTACCAAACTTACCCTTAAATGCTTGCTTGATGTAGTATACTGGGCCACCAGAAATGCTACCATCTTCGTTTACCTTACGGGTTTTTTGTGCTAAAACGGCTTCGGCATAGATTGTTGCCATACCAAAGAAAGCGATAAGCCACATCCAGAATATTGCGCCTGGGCCACCGGCTAAAATCGCACCGCACGCGCCTACGATATTACCCGTTCCTACTTGCGCGGCAACTGCCGTGGTGAAGGCTTGGAAAGAACTCATTCCACCTTTGTGGTTTTGTTTATCGCGTTTGCCGAAAACTGTTCTTAAACCTTGACCAAAACAACGAACTTGAACAAACTTCGTTCTAATGGTGTAGAACAAGCCTACTGCGATTAACAATACAACCAAGATGTAATCGGCTAAAAAACCGTTTACTGTTGCCACTGCTTTTGTGAGCCATTCAATCATAACTTTTCTCCTTTACAAAAAAAGTTGCCTATCGTTTGATAAGCAACTCTAAAAAAATCAAGTGTGGATTAAAAATGAAATCCGCTCCGTCCTTTTGCCTGAGAGATTTGGGCTTAAAGTTAAAAGCCTTTCGCACCTTCGGCACTCTTACGAGATTCTCCAGAGTTTCTCCGTTTTCGGTTTTGTAATAATTCCGAAAACATCAACGATATTTATGTTTACATTATAGCCATAATTAATGGGTATGTCAAACGATTTTACCATTATTTATTAAGGCTTAAACTACGCGTAATTGCAACGCCAAAAGTTTTTGGACCTACATGGCAAGAAACCGAAAGTGAAAGGGCGTTGCAAAAACGGAAAGTAAGATTTGGGAAGGCATTTTTAATATCTTCAAACACTTCGGTAAGTTCATCTTTATTATCGGTGTATGCCACAGATATTACCATTTCGCCATTTTTTTCGTATTCGCTAAACCTTTCGGCTAAATCTTTGTGTAGCGCGTCTTTAATTATTTCTACTGCCTTTCTTTGGCTCTTTGGCAAAGCGAACTTATCAATTTTTGCACCGCCAAGTTTAAGCACAGGCTTTAAGCCTAATAGCGTGCCTATCATTGCTGCCGCCGCCGTTACCCTGCCACCTTTTTTTAGGTGTTTCATACTGTTTACGAATATGTATATTGAACTGTTAAGCGCGTTTTCTTCAAGTATCTCTTTTATTTCGGTTGCGCTTTTGCCGTTATCCCTTAAATAAAGGGCATCTAAAATAGATTCCTTTAAGGTGATAGATATGCGTTTATTATCTACTACATAAACTCTGCCCTTATAGTCTTTTGCAAAAGTTGTTGCCGTGGCGCACGATTGAGAAAGCCCACTTGTCATAGGGATATGAATTATTTCGTCAAAGTCTTTTAACACTTCGTCCCAAAAATCCATTAGGTCGCCTGGGCTTGGTTGAGATGTTGATACTTCGGCATCACTTTTCATAAACTCATAAAAGTCTTCTTGCGTAAGATTTACACCCTCAAAATATTGCTCACCATTAATTAAAAATGGCATAGGCAATACGAACACACCTAAATCTCTATATTCTTCTAAAAGTATTCCACTATTGCTATCAGTAGTGATTGCTATCTTTTTTGCTTTTTCCATACTTTTTCCTTTGTAAGTATCAAGGTTAAGTTCATTATAATATATTCAATATTTAGTAGTCAACTTTTTTTAGACACTTTTCACATAGTCAAAAACCCACCAAAAAGGTGGGTTTGATTTTACTATTTATTAAGTGATTTTAAGTAATTCATATCTTCTTCGCTTATAGTAAAATCCATATCAAGATTTTCTTTTAAGCGAACTGGGTTAACAGATTTTGGCAAAGAAACGGTATTTAGTTGCAAGGTGTATTTTATGCATAGCCTTGCTACCGATACCTTATATTTATTAGCAAGTTTAATTAACTCTTTATCGTTAAGTAAATCGCCGTGGCCTATGGGTGAATACGACTGAACTACTATTCCGTTTTTATGGCAAAAATCTATTAGGTCAAAAAAGGTGTGTTTTGGTTGACCTACAAATTGATTTACCATAGGCTTTATTTTTGAGTTAGAAAATATGTTTTCTAAATCTTCCTTAAAAAAGTTAGAAACGCCTATTGACTTTGCCTTGCCCGATAAATATGCTTCTTCTAAAGCGCGCCAAACTTCAATGTTTTCGGCATAGTATTTTTTATCGCCCATAAACTCTGCCCAAGGTTGTGGACAATGTATAAGCAATAGGTCAACATAATCGGTTTTAAGTTTTTTTAGCGATATATCTATGCTTTCTTTTGCGCTTTTATAATCTTTAAGTTCGGCACGGACTTTGGTGGTTAGAAATATTTCATTTCTGTTAACGCCACTTGCTATTATTCCATCACCAACTCCAACTTCGTTTTCGTAGCATTGCGCAGTATCAATATGCCTATAACCTATTTCTATTGCGTTTTTTACCACTTCGCTTGCGCTTTCGTTTGGTATGCACCAAGTGCCTAAACCTATTTCCGGCATTAATAAGCCGTTTGACAATTTATAATTTTTCATATTATACATTTGGTAATTTTGAAAGTGCGTTTTCAATTTCTGCGTCGGTAGGAATATAATCGTCCATCTTACCGTCGTGGAACTTTTCGTAAGCATACATATCAAAGTAGCCTGTGCCTGTTAAACCAAATACTATGGTTTTGCTCTCTCCACTTTCTTTGCACTTTAACGCTTCGTCAATAGCGACCTTAATTGCGTGCGAACTTTCGGGGGCTGGAAGTATGCCTTCAATTCTTGCAAAGTATTCTGCCGCCTCAAACACTTCGGTTTGTTTAACCGAAACGGCTTCCATAAGACCATCTGCATAGAGTTGCGAAACAACGCTATTCATACCGTGGTATCTAAGTCCACCTGCGTGGGTTGCAGCGGGAATATAGCCACTACCTAATGTATACATTTTGGTAAGTGGGCAAATCATACCCGTATCGCAATAATCGTATGCGTATTTACCCCTTGTAAGTGATGGACAAGAAGATGGCTCAACGGCTATAAAGCGATAATCCTTTTCCCCTTTAATTTTTTCGCCCATAAATGGTGCGATAAGTCCACCAAGGTTAGAGCCACCACCTGCGCAACCGATAATGATATCAGCCTTTTCGCCATACTTTTCAAGTGCAGTTTTGGTTTCTAAACCTATTACCGATTGATGCAAGGTTACTTGGTTTAATACGCTACCTAAAACATAGCGATAGCCATTTAAGTTTGTTGCAGTTTCAACGGCTTCACTTATAGCGCAACCTAAACTACCAGTTGTGCCTGGGTGAAGTTCAAGTATTTTTTGACCTACCTTTGTTAAAGAAGATGGTGATGGGGTTACGCTTGCGCCGTATGTTCTCATAACTTCTCTACGGAAAGGTTTTTGTTCGTATGAACATTTTACCATAAACACCTTGCAGTCAAGCCCAAAGTATGCGCACGCCATTGAAAGCGCCGTGCCCCATTGACCTGCGCCCGTTTCGGTGGTTACACCCTTTAAGCCTTGCTTTTTAGCATAGTAGGCTTGCGCGATTGCAGAGTTTAACTTGTGGCTACCACTTGTGTTGTTGCCCTCAAACTTATAGTATATTTTTGCAGGGGTTTGAAGTTTTTCTTCTAAACAGTATGCCCTAATTAATGGTGATGGCCTATACATCTTATAAAAATCCCTAATCTCTTCTGGGATTTCAAAGTATGGGGTGGTTTCATCAAGTTCTTGTTTAACCAGTTCATCACAAAAAACTTTAGAAAGTTCTTTTGCAGATAATGGCTTTTTAGTTTCTGGGTCTAAAAGTGGTGCTGGTTTATTAACCATATCTGCGCGAAGATTATACCAGTATT
Source organism: Clostridia bacterium (assembly GCA_017467345.1). Lineage (GTDB taxonomy): Bacteria > Bacillota > Clostridia > Christensenellales > Borkfalkiaceae > UBA1259. The sequence continues at coordinate 33,577 of JAFTSI010000022.1, read as the reverse complement.
TTGGCATTTCACTTTCACTTAAATAGATTTTGTAGGGGATTTTTCTTTCCATTTTTTAATTCTCCTTTTTTGGCGGGAATAAATAAAAAATCCCGCCCTAGCAGTATTTTCTGCTGGGACAGGAACATATTCCTGCGGTGCCACCCGGCTTGGCGAAGTTTCGCCCACTTTTCGCACTATCATGCGATAACTTCTTTAACGGAAAGTTACCCCGTCTTCCATACTCTTGCTAAAACGCAATTTCAAGTTGCCCTTGAAAGTCCATTCGGTTTCGCTTTTAATACCACAATCACACTACCAGTGGCTCTCTGCAATTAAAGTTCAAAACTTACTACTCTTTCGCATCGGTTTTTTATTAGTTTTATTATAAAACGGCTAAAAACTACTGTCAAGTATTTTTATACATTTTTAATAGCGCGCTTGTATTTTTTTGCAAAAAATGATATAATCCTTAAAAAATATAGGGTGAACATATGAAAGTTATAGGCAAACAAAAAAACAGTAAAAATTGCTTTATTTGTGGTTTAGATAACGATTTTGGCGTTAAAGCACCATTTTATAACCTTGAAGATGGCTCTTGTGCGTCGCTTTTTAAGTTTAAGTTTTTGCACCAAAGTTACCCCGAACGCGTGCACGGTGGCATTATTAGCGCGCTTTTAGACGAAGTTATGGGCAGAGCCCTTTGGGTTACTGAGCCTACCACTTATGGCGTTACTACTACAATGACTATCACCTATCGCAAACCTGTGCCATACGATAAGCCACTTAAAGCAAGGGGCTATATAACTTTTAACTCTGCGCTTGGTTTTTCTGCCAAAGGCGAAATATACGATATGGACGGGAAACTACTTGCCGAAGGCACGGCTAAATACCTTAAACTTCCTGCAAACAAAGTAACAGAAGGTGTTGATGCTGATGAAGAAATGTGCTACGACATTAAAGATGATGTTATAGAGATAGACTTCCCACCCATTAAACTTTAAAAATTAAAAGCGTAGCAAAATTGCTACGCTTTTTTATTTTGTTAATTTGCTCAAAAGTTTAGTGTAAACTGTTATTTCATCTTCTAATGAAACTACTTTAGATGCATAATAAGATGCCATTGGCATATATTCTTTATATTTTTTATTCTCTTTTTTACGCACAAAAATAAATGAGCCAAAAAGTGCTAATGACAGTATTAAGGGAATTAAAAATGATATAAAAAATAAACCCATTACTCCATACGAAACGGAAAGAGATAGTATTGATAAAACTAAAAGTATTCTTGATACCTTTTTTGAGTTTGCTAATTTTGAATAGTGTATTACCTTTTGTTTATAAAAGGCTTTTTCACTTTCTAAATCATTTATTTTTTGGCAAAAGGTATCTTTAAGTTCTTGTATAAAAACTTTGTTTTCGCTTGTAAACTCTATTTCGTTTAGGTCGTAGTTAAACTTTTGGTTACAATAATCACACAAAAATACATCTTCTTTTACAAGTTCAAAAGAACTTGACCCACAATGTGGACAATGTAAACTACTATAAAGTGCTTTCAAATTTCTCTCCCATTTTTTTAAGCGGAAAATCAACTTTGTATTCTTCGCCATTGCAAGTTACAAATAGCCTTTCCCTTATTTTTAATAGTGCTAAAATTAAAGGGAACACCTTTTTTAACGATAATATTGCATATTCGCTACAAGATGGTATACACTTACATCTTCGCCGTGTTTCAGTTTTTGCATATGCTTGATAGCATTTTACCGTTTGCACCAAACAAAACCTTAAATATGTTTCAAAAATAAATAAAACTAAAAGTATTATTAAAATAACTTTATAAACTGCCTTTAATCTTAAAAAAGTTATAAAAACTATTGATATAGTTAGTAAAAATGGCAAGATAGCAAAATAAATTGCTACCTGCCATTTTTTTGTTTTGGGGGTTGAAAGTGTTCTTTTGTTTACTATATCTTCAAGTTTTTTTTGTCTTTTATATTCTTTTCTAATAAACTCTATTTCGCTTTGCATTTTACTTTTTATTTGAAAAAGAAATACATCCTGCTTTTTTAGGCATTTCGTATGATGGGTCTACTTTTTTAATCTTTTCTGCATAGATTTCAGCATCACCCTTAACTGCATACGCATACCATTTTTGTGATAATGCTACATACTCTTTCCAAACAATAACTGCAAGCCTTTTGCACTCTGCATCTGCGATATAAAGTTTTTCAATTTGGTCGCCAAGTGCTTTTAAGGTCATTAAACCATTTTTGCAACAACTAATAATTGCGCTTGTGTCAAAAACTTTAACATAACTATCGCCTATTTTTGTTTCGGTATTCTTTTTATTCATATATCGATTTTCTGTCCAAACTTCAGGCACGAAACTATCAACGATTTCGGCAACAGATTTTAATTGTTCTTCTTTAGACATACTTGACGCGCCAACAAGTTTTACAGATGCAGTTACTGTGCTACATAAGTTAATAAATCTTTTTGGCAATTCACCATTAGTTCCTTCATACAAAGAAAAGTATGCATAAAAATACTTTGCTTCGCCATTTTCAGGGTCTTCTTCTCTTACCTTGCCGTAGTATAACTTAGCATCTTCGCTATTGTCTTCTGCCCTTGCTTGTCTTGCAAGTTTTAAGTTTTTGCTTTCTTCCATTGTTTTTTTCTCCTTAATTAAGTTAGTTTTTTCTTCTACTGCAATAATAGGCTTAGGTTGTTCAACATTTACTTTATTATTTTCTACAACACTTTCAGCCTTTTCATTTGCAGTTTGGTTTGATTGTTTTTTTCTAATTTCAAGTTTTGCACCACAACCCATACATACGGCAATAGTTTCTTCTATTTTATTAGCCTGTTTTGAGCCACATCTTGGGCAAGATACTGAAATTATTTCACTTTCACCCATATCTTTTCTCCTTTTGCGTTTATTTATTAATTTTTAACGCATATTTATTATAGTAACAAAAATTGTTACTGTCAAGTATTTTGTAACAATTTATGATACTGTTTTGGTATGGAATTTAAAAATCGTTTAAGAGAATTAAGAATTGAAAAAAATGTTTCTCAGGTAGAAATAGCAAAATTACTCAATATGTCAAAAATGGCTATTTCGCATTGGGAAAAAGGTAATAGTGAACCGTGCATTGAGCAGTTAAAGATTTTAGCGAAATATTTTGATGTTTCTGTTGACTACCTAATAGGTTTTACTAATTAGCCATATAAATAACATACGCCCCTTTTTGTTGTGTCAATATTTTTAACAAATGCGTATTATATATTGACTCACAAAGGAGGGGTTTTTTAATGTGTTTTTTATTTGGCTGTAATAACGGTTGTGGTTGTAATAATAATTGCAACCATAAAGTAGTAATCCGTGGTCCACAAGGCCCAACGGGTGCAACTGGCGCAAGAGGGCCTATCGGTCCGCAAGGTCCAGTTGGGCCACAAGGCGCAACTGGTGCTACTGGTCCAGTTGGACCACAAGGTCCTATTGGTCCTATCGGTCCACAAGGTCCTGTTGGAGCAACGGGCGCTACTGGTGCAACGGGTGCAACTGGTCCACAAGGTCCAGCAGGTGCTACCGACGCGATTTATGCAAGTGTTGGCGCTACCACCGTGGGCGCAGGAGATATTATTCCTTTAACCTTAGATAGCGCATCACCCACCACTACTTTAAGTGTTACCGGTAATGCCGTTGAATTGCCAAAGGCTGGCAGTTATATTGTGGCTTATTCGGTTAACGGGTCTAATGCGACAGGTGATTTGATTTTAGGGTTATACCTTAACGGCGCAAGTGTTGGTGATGAAGGTTTAACACTTTCAAGCGCAGGCGATAGTGTTTCTGGCAGTAAAACTATTTTGGTTAATACTGCTACGGCAGGAACGCTTGAACTTTATAATAACTCGCCAAGCGAATCGGTTTTAACTAACGCAGGGCTTACCGTTATTAAAATTGCTTAATAAAGAAAAAGTGCACTTATTTTAAGTGCACTTTTTGTTTTAAATGGTTTCGCCTGTTTTTATTTCGTAGCCTTTATTGTTGTCAATTTTAACCCTTATTGAGCCATTTATATCTGTTCTTAAAATATTAACATTTTTAGAAGTTTCCGTTAATCTTGAAATGGTTTTAGATGATACTGAACCATACATATTTTTCGCCACGCTTATTATGGCATTTTTAGGTGTAAGTAGTTTTAGGTATTCATCACTCGTAGCCTTTTCGCTACCACCATCACCAAGCATCATAAAGTCAATTTCGCTTAGGTTAACGCCACCTATATTCTTAAACAAGGTATTGTATATGCTTGATTTATAGCAATCAACAATAAACTGTTCTTGACTAATATCGGCATCACCAGAAAGTATAAACCTTATGCCTAATATTTCAATATAAATTATGGGCGATAAGTTGTTTAACTTGCTTTCGGTAAACTCATTAATGCTTTCGCCATAATTTGGCGATAGAAATGCCACCTTGTAATTTTCGCCTACTATATACTTTCCTATTAGTGGGTTTTCAATTTTCGTGCCACTATCTATTAGCGAAGTTATAGTGCCGTTATACTTTGGCAAGGCATTTAGGTTGCTAATATTAGGAACATACGCTTTATCAATTGTATATTCGCTTAAAACACTTTCCGTGCCTAAATAATGTGCCGTATCGGGGTGCGAAATTATCAAGTAGTCAATTTTTGTTGCACCTATTTCTTTTAGCGAACTTTTTATCAAAGTATTTGAATAGTCTGTTCCGTCGCCCGTGTCTATTAGCATAACCTTGCCATCGGGAAAGTTTAGCAAACAACAGTCGCCATCAGTTAGGCTTAAAAACTTTACCGAAAAAGCGCTATCGCTTGCTGTTGCTTTGCAAGATATAGAAAACAAAACAATAATTAAGGCGGTTATTAAAGTTAAAACCGCCGTTATTCTTCTTATGTAAACTTTCATATAATTAGTTTTTGAACTTTTTAGGGTTTTTCGCCTTTTCTATGCCTAATTTTATTTCGGGCATCTTTTCAATTGCAAGTTGATAGCCTATATCAAACATCTCACTCCACGCGCCAAAGGATATGGGTTTATACCCCGTAAGGTCTGGGTGCAACATTATGTTGCTATACTCATAACCCTTTGCCCAAGGCTCACTTACCTTGCTCTTAAATGTGGGGATTATTTTGCTTAAAAAACTTGTGTCGGGGTTGTGCGAAGATAGGTCAATTCCTATTATGTAATCTGCACCCATCTTTTTAACCAAGTCGGCAGGAACAGAGTTTGTAAACGCGCCGTCAACATATCTATTTTCGCCGATTACCACAGGCTTAAAAAATGGTGGGTATGCTGATGATGCCGAAAGGGCAAGAGCAACACTACCTTTATTAAATACATATTCTTCGGCAGTATCTGCGTTAGTTGCAACGCAAGAAAAGGGGTATTTTAGTTCTTCAATGTTTAGTTCGCCTATTGACCTATCTATAACACCGTGCAAGCCTGCCGTGTCCATTTTAATCATAAGTGCGTTTTTGATTTCGCCAAAATCTACCTTTCTAAGCATTTCCAAAATATCGGTTGATGAATAGCCGTTTGCTAAAAATGCGCCGATAATACTGCCTATGCTTGTGCCTGCAAACACTTCAAACTCTATGCCGTTTTCTTCAAAGGCTTTTATTGCGCCAAGTTCGGCAAAGCCTTTCGCTCCACCACTACCAAGCGCCAAGCCGATTTTGATTTTCTTCGGTTTTTTCTTGCCAAATAAAAATGATAGTAAGCCCATTATTCTATTTCTTCTCCATTTTCTATGGTTGGTTCTTTTTTCTTCTTTTTTGCTACCTTTATTATAAACACTATAAGCAATACTAATGCGATTGCAAATAGCGCGTATAGTATTCCATCAAGCACCAACTTTGCCGTGGCAAAATCCCAAATTGCCATACATATTGCAGATATGCCAGAAATTATTAAGCCTGCAACCAAGTTGCCTATAACGGCAGGCAAAATTGCCTTTCTAAACGATAAACCTAAAAATACGGCTATGGCAGTTCCCGTCCAAATACCCGTCATAGGAAGTGGGATTGCAACAAATATAAATACGCCAAGTTGCTTTAATAAGGTTTCGCTAAGTTTTGAATCGCCGTGCTTTTTTTTGCGCTCTTCTATGATTTCGGTTGCCTTATCTTGAAAGTAGCACTCTACTTTGGTGGCAAAGGTGTTAAACCATTTTATTTTTTTGAGCAAGTTAAGTATTGGCACAAGCAAGAAAAATATTGGGAAAAATACTGCCGTTGAGCCTAAGTAGGTTAAGCCTAATGCTTCAAAAAATGAAAAGCCTACGCCACGCGCAAAAATTATGCCACCTTTAAGTTCTATTAGTGGTATAAAACTCATTATTATCGTGGCAAGTAAATCGTTGCCGATTAGGTTTTGAATAAACTCTGTCATTTTATCTTCCCCTATTTCCGTTTACAAAATTACGAAAATGCTGTATAATTTTGTTTATAGATTTATTTTAATATATTTATTTAAAAAAATCAACCTAAAAGATTATATCTATTGAGTTTGGTAATTATTACTATGCAAAAATTATTATCTTTACTTCGCAAATGCACTTCGCAATACAAAATGATTGAAGATGGCGATAAAATTGCCGTTGGTCTTTCGGGTGGAAAGGATAGTTCTACCCTACTTAAACTCTTAAAAGAATACCAACGCTTTTCGCCTGAACGATTTGAACTTGTTGCCATTACCGTTGACCTTGGTTTTAACGGCAAGCAAGGTGATTTTTCTGTGTTTGAAAACTACTGCAAAGAGTTAGGTGTTGAATACCATATTGTTAGAACTCAAATAGGCGAAGTGGTGTTTGATGTTAGAAAGGAAAAAAGCCCTTGTGCGCTATGTGCTAAAATGCGTAAGGGTGCGCTTTACGGCAAGGCGGCAGAACTTGGTTGCAACAAGGTTGCGTTAGGGCATCACGCAGATGATTTGATTGAAACAATGCTACTTTCACTCTTTTACGAAGGTAGGCTTTCAACCTTTTCGCCAAAGAGTTTTTTGGACCGTTCTGGTTTAACTCTTATTCGCCCTATGCTTTTCATTAAGGAAAGTTTTATAAAGCCATTTGCCAGCGATTTGCCCGTTAAAGAAAGCCTTTGCCCTGCAAACGATAACACCAAGCGCGAATATGCTAAAGAAGTGCTTGCACATATTTCTAAAGAAGTGCCTAACATTAGGGAAATGATGTTTACGGCAATAATACACCCAGAAAGGTATAACCTATTTGATAAAATGGAAAATGAATAATTTTTAAGAAAAATTAAAAGCCTATCAACCGATAGGCTTTTTTGTTTTATTATTTTTGGTCTTTAATATAAGAGAGAACTGCGCTACCTGTTAATTCTTCTAACTCTTCGGCAGAACTTACTTTATTTTCAAACAAGAACTTTATTATAACAAATCCAAATGCGATTACCACACCTGCAACTATTCCAAGCAAAATATAGGTTGACCTGTTATTGCCTTCGCTAACCACTAAGTCGCTTTGAGTTTTAACAAGTTTTATTTCGGTTGCAACAATAGGTTTTTCTTCGGTGAGTTTATCTTGTGATGCGCGCAAAACATCTTCAAGTTTTAGTTTTGCATTTTCTATATCGCTATCGGTATAACTTAAAGTAAAAATTAAACTATCTGAACCAAAAGATACGCCGATATTTGACGAAGATATTTCGTATTCGTTATATGAGCGCGCTTGCTTAACCGTTTTGGGGCTTAAAATTACATCTTTAATGGTTGGCAAGTAGTTTTTAGCAAGGGTGGTGTTGTTAGACATTGTTTGCTCATCACTATAACCTTTGCTATCTACTGCAAGTTTTAGTATTATATCGCACTCTGCAGTATAGTGTGGTTTGCCTTTAATAAACGCAAGACCTACTCCTATCGCACTACAAAGTATAGCGATTATAATCATTACTAAAATGTTAGAATAAACTAATTTCCAAAAGGTAGATGCAGGCTTAGAAGTAGTTTCTTCGGTGGAAGCCATATATAACTCAAACTTTTCCATCTCACTTACCCCCTGCATCTTCAATGGTTGCTAAACAAGATGCGCCTACCAAACTTTCAAGTTCTACTTTATCTCTTACCGTGCGGTCAAGTATACATACCACGAACACAGCAACAAGTGATATTACTACGCCAAGCAACACAAATGTTAATATTATCTTTTTAATGTTTACAGTTTCTACTACTGACAAGGTATCCCAGTCGTTAAGGCTTACCTTTACACCAAAATATTTAAACTCTGCAAGATAGTCGCTTACATTTGTTGCGATATTAGAGTTTGGAACGCAAGTTTTTGATTCTACATCAAGCGCTAATACAAGTATTTTAGCCTTGTCGGTTGCAACTTGTGGGTCTAAATCGGTATAGGTTACGCCCATTGCGAAACTTATATCTTCATCTTCGCCCTTTGATGCGCTTATGTTTATGTTAGACGACGAAAAATGCTTTTTATCCGTTTGAACTTCCACCACATTTTCACGGAAAGTAAAATCGGTTGCATACACATAGTTATATGTGTCGTTATAATAATCTTTAAATCTATTATCAGAAATTACATCACGGTAGGTTTTGTTAGCACCATCAAACTTATACTGGCAACGCAAAACTACTTCTTGTTCGGTATCTACTATGTGCTTTATTTTTAAGCACTCTGCAAATAGCCCCGGAACTAATGTGCCTTGCATATTTTCTTGCATAATTTCAAAGCCTTGGAACACACCTATAACCTTACGGTTAATTACATCATAGCCTGTGCCATTGCCTACATGGAGCGCAACATCAAAGTAAATCTCTTTACCTATAAATGCGCCTTGGTTTAAATACATTTCTTGGTATGTGTAAGTTTTTTCGTAGTTTTCGTAGATGTATTCGCTATACTCTTTTACTGATGGATATGTTTCGCGCTTACTCAAATAGTCTTCATAATAAGCATCTGCCCTTGCTAAAACATTACCCGAAACAAAAAACTCTTTAACAGTATCAAGGTAAACTTTGGTTGCAGTATAATCGTATGGATTATCTTGCCCTTCAATAATTTTTGCCTTGTATGTTGCAAGTTCGGTTGCCGAATATTTTTGAGTTCTTGTAAGCCCATATACTGCGCCTACTGCCGAAAAGGCGATTATTATGCATAGCAATAAGATTATGTTCTTTTTGAGCGCGTTAAGTGCGCGAAAAACTAAATCTCTAAACGATTTTGTTTGCATTACTCTCTCCTTTTTCGTATTTTTCTAAATTAGTATACCACAGTTTTATAGAAAATCAAGTGTTATTTTGTTGGTTTTGCTATTTCGCTTATGGTTTTGTTTTTAATTTCAATAAGTTTATCGCAAGCGTAGTATGCGCTCTTTTTATGCGAAACTATAATTACAGTTGTGTTTTTGAGTTCTTTTAGGTTTATAAGCACCCTTTTTTCTGTGTCTTCATCAAGCGCGCTGGTGGCTTCATCTAAAAGTAAAACTGGCGCGTTTGTTAGCACGGCTCTTGCAATTGCAAGGCGTTGAACTTGGCCTTCTGAAAGCCCATAACCGTTTTCGCCTACCAAGGTTTCAAGCCCGTTTGGTAGTTCGTTAATAAACTCAAAGGCATCTGCTATTTTAAGCGCAGATATAACTTGTTCGTTTGTAGCAGTTGGCAACGCAAACTTTACATTATCTAAAATGCTACCAGAAAATAGCATATTGCCTTGTGGAACATAGGCAAACATCTTTCTTGTGGTAGAGTTAATATCTATTTTGCCACTTTCGGTATCAAAATACATTTCGCCATTTTCAATGGGATAAACGCCAAGTAGTAGTTTAATTAGCGTTGATTTGCCTATACCAGAACTGCCCTTTATGGTTATTATTTCGCCTTTGTTAAAATATATGGTTGCGCCGTTTAACACCTTATCTCTACCATACGAAAAACTAACATCATTAAATGCTAAGCCTTTAACTTTAGAGTAGGTATTTTGAGCATCAAAATCCTTTTTAGCGATAGGTTCTTCCATTAACTGTTCAATTTCAATTAGCCTTTCGCCTGACGCAAGCATTGCATAGTATTTAGGCATTACCCCTGAAAGTGATGCAAATGGAACTTGAACATTGTTTACAAGTTGAAGTATTGCCGATAGTGCGCCATAAGATAATAACCCACCAAGTATTTTAACTGCGCCATAAACAAGGGCAAACACATAGCCTGCGCTAAAAATAAAGTTATAGGTAGCGTGCCCTAATACTGCATAGTTTTTACGGCGCATTTTTACCTTAAAGTTATCTGTTTGCAAATCGTTATTTTTTTGGTTAATTTCTTCGTTTACCGAAAACACTTTTACTGCTAAAAGATTTTCAATAATCTCTTGCATAAACGAACGGGTTTTGCCTTCCGTTTCTTGCGATTTTTTGTGCAAACTTTTAAGTTTGCCACGCATAAGCGATATAACGCCAAACACCAGTAATCCTGCAACGGTAAATGCTACGGCAAATATAGGGTCTAAAATAATTAGCGCAACAACGGCAAATATTAGCCTTGCAAATGCCGAAAATACCGTGGGCAAAATACTTGTTAAGCCATCAGTTATAACCGAAACATCACCTGTTAGCCTATTCATAAGTTCGCCACTATGGTATTCGCTAATCTTTTTATAATCGGTTTTAAGTATTTTATCAAAAACTAAACTGCGATAGCACATATCAAGTTTACCACGCACGCGTTCAGTTAGTCCGTTGATTGATACCCTTAATATAAACTGCAATAATACAAGCGCGCCTATGCCTATTCCACCCCATAAAAGCATTTTTTCGCCAAGCGCCCTGTTTTCGCAAGTTGCCCCATCAATGATATACTTAATGGCAAAAGCAAAGGCAACCGAAGTTAGCGAAAAAATAATGTTGAGCACTATTATTAGCACTAAACTTTTGGTTTGCTTTTTACTATTTTTTAGTATCCATTTTAGTGATGAGCCGTTTTTCATAGTTTTTCCTTCCATTTAACCTAAATAGTATAGCATATTTTGTTTAAACTGTAAAGTCTATTTAAAATTCTTAATATTTAATTAAGATTGCACTTGTAAACTTTTAGTTTTTGCTTTATAATGGAAATGTATGGAAAACTTTAACCATTGCAAAAAGTCTTATTCGTTTACCGATTTTTTGCTTCAACTTAAAAACTTTTTATATACCAAAAGTTATATTGCAGTTATCGCCCTAATTTGCGCATTTTCTTATGTTTCGGGGCTTAACCTTGGCTGTTTATTCTTTTTGGTTATTATAGGCTCTGTTATTATTGCTTGCAGTAAAGATATGTCGCCCGTTGCGCCTATTCTATTCTTTATAGCATTTGCAGTTTCTAATAGGGATATTTTTTCAAACCCACTTGTATTTTTAATTTTTGCGCCTGCAATAGTTGCGCTTATAGTAAGGTTTATTCGTTTCCCTATTAAAAAGTTTAGCCTTGGCGCGCTTACTATTCCGTTAATTTTAATGCTTTCTGCTTTTATTCTTGGCGGGGTTAGAACGGAAAATTATTCTTGGTTTTTTGAAAATAGGCCAAGTGGCGCGTTTGGTGAGTATATTGCAATAGTAGTTGGGCTTGGAGTTGGTATGCTTTTTGAATACCTTATGCTACGCCACGGTTTTAGTGGTGAAGATACTCCTAAACACTATAACCCCAAAGAATACATTGCGTATATTTTGGTTTTAGCAGGCATTTTAGTTGGCATAGAGTTATTGTTTGAAAAGTATATTGTAAACGACGGTGCGCTCTATATGGGCTGGGGCAACACAAACCTTGTTGGTTGCGTGTTGCTACTTTCAATCCCTGCGTGCTGGTATATGCTTGTTAAAAGCAAAAATATTTACAAGGTAATTGCTAACTCAATTTTATTAGCGCTATTATACGGATTTACCCTTATGACTGGTAGTGATGGTTGCTTTGGTGTAGTATTAGTGTTTTCTGCGGCAATTGCTGTGTTTACATATTTTAAGATAAAGAAAAAATATCGCACGGCTTATGCTAATGCCATTTTAACGGTTGCGCTTGCAATAGTTTTAACTGCCCTTTTACTTTTGATTTTCAACCCTGAAAGGTTTAACGAATTAATCAATAAACTGTTTAGCGATACTGGGCGTAGCCTATTATACGAATTAGCATTTGAAGAGTTTAAAATAGATAAACTTTTTGGTGTGGGGCTATTCCACCCATTTATTGCTGAGCCGTTAGGTCAACTTAACTACCACTCTTCGTTTATTCATATTTTAGCAACAACGGGAATTTATGGGCTTATATGTTTTGTTATTTACACCGTTGCAAGAATTATGGTGGTAGCAAAGAAAAACACCACATTTAACTTTTATATGCTAATATCATTTATCTCTTACGAAGCATATGCAAGTATTGATACAGGCGAATTCGTTATGGTAATGATTTTAGTTGTTGGTTTAATTGCTTTTGTAGAGCACATAAATAAACTACCCACAAAAGAAAAATTACCACTTGCAAAAATAATTTAATTAAATAAAAAAATAATCGCCACACAGTTTGAAACTGTGTGGCGATTTTATTTTGCTTTTAGTTTTTAATTAAAAGGTATCGGTAGATTTTTTTTCGCAATATACGCAACGGTATATTCCCTTTTCTTCATCAACACACTTAAAGGTGTGTGGAAGTTCTTGTTCTACCTGTGTAATACATTTTGGGTTATTGCACTTAAAGTTAGTAGTATCAAGTGGCAAATCGCCAAAACTTAAACGGTTTACAGGGTCAAGTGCCTTTTCTTCTAAAAGTTTAAGTATTAATGCCATACGCATATACTTGCCGTTTAACACCTGCTTAAAGTAGCAAGCCCTTTTATCTTCGTCAACCTTAACACTTATTTCGTTTACCCTTGGCAATGGGTGTAATACTGCCATTTTTTCTTTGGCAAGACCCATTTTTTCGGCAGTTAGAATATAACTATCTTTTAGCCTTTCGTATTCTGCCTTATCGGTAAAGCGTTCTTGTTGAATACGCGTCATATAAAGTATATCAAGTTTAGGGAGCGCATCTTCTAAACTCTTTGTTTCTTCATATGGCATATTATGTTTATCTAAAATATTATAGCGAACATATTTGGGGATTTTTAATTCTTCTGGTGAAATCAAAACAATTTTAATACCCGTATATCCTGAAAGCGCGCCGATTAGAGAGTGCACCGTTCTTCCATATTTAAGGTCGCCACAAAAGCCTACCGTAAGGTTATCAAATCTGCCCATTTCTCTATAAATGGTAAGTAGGTCTGCAAGAGTTTGCGTGGGGTGACAATGCCCACCATCACCTGCGTTTATAACGGGGATTTCGGCATTTAGCCCTGCAACAAGTGGCGCGCCTTCTTTGGGAGAGCGCATTGCAATAATATCGGCATAGCAACTTATAACCTTTGCAGTATCTGCTATGCTTTCGCCCTTTGCCGCTGATGAACTGTTTGCTTCTGAAAACCCTATTACACTACCACCAAGTTCAAGCATTGCCGCCTCAAAAGAAAGCCTTGTTCTTGTTGATGGCTCATAAAAAAGTGTGGCAAGTTTTTTGCCCTTGCACTTTTCGGCGTATTTAGATGGGTTTGCTATTATATCCATTGCGGTTGAAATTAAACCGTCAATTTCTTCTTTGTTAAAATCGGTTATGTCAATAAGGCTTCTCATAGCCGTCTCCTTATTTTATCCAACTTTCATCTTGTGGGTTGTTTCTAAACTTAATAAGCCTTGCAACATCTTCAGGTTTTACATATCCTTCTTCTGCGGCAGTTTCGGCAATAACATCAAAGTTAGTGAGCGATACATTTTTAACATTTGCAGCAGCCAAACGGTCTAAACCCTTTTGCATACCATAGGTGAATATGCTTGCAATACCTAAAACTTCTGCGCCTGCTTCCCTTAATACATTTACTACTTCAATGCAACTTCCACCAGTAGAGATAAGGTCTTCAACAACTACTACCTTTTGACCCTTTTCAAGTTTGCCTTCAATTTGGTTTTGCCTACCGTGGTCTTTTGCGCCTGAACGAACATAGCCCATAGGTAAGTTCATAATGTGGCCAGTAATAGCGGCGTGTGCGATACCTGCAGTTGATGTGCCCATAAGCACTTCTACTTCTGGATAGTTTTCCTTAATGATTTTTGCAAGTCCGTTTTCAACATCACATCTAACTTCTGGAGCAGTAAGTGTTAAACGGTTATCGGTATAAACTGGGCTTTTAATTCCACTTGCCCAAGTGAAAGGTTCTTCTGGACGGAAGAATACTGCCTTAATTTTAAGTAAATCTTTTGCAATTAATTTTTGTAGTTCTTTCATTTTATTATTCTCCTATGAATTCTTTAACACATCTGTTGTAAGCGGCAACTGGGTCTTCTGCGGCAGTAATAGGTCTGCCAACTACGATATAATCAGAGCCGATTTTTCTTGCTTCGGCAGGGGTCATAACGCGCTTTTGGTCACCGATATCACCATCAGCAAATCTAACACCTGGGGTTACAGTTATAAAATCTTTGCCACATCTTTCGTGAACTTTGCCTGCTTCTAATGGCGAACATACAACGCCATCAAGACCTGCGATTTTTGCATTTTCTGCGTAGTGCATTACTACTTCTGCCATAGGCTTATTTATAAGCAAGTCTTTTTCCATACTCTCTTGGTCGGTAGATGTGAGTTGGGTTACTGCTATTAAAATAGGTCTTGTTCCGTCGGGTCTTGTTAAGCCTTCAATTGCACCTTTCATCATATTGATAGTGCCTGCTGCGTGAAGGTTTGTCATATCAACATCAAGCCTTGATAAAACTGCCATACTCTTTTTTACCGTGTTAGGTATATCGTGAAGTTTAAGATCTAAAAAGATTTTGTGGCCACGCGCTTTAAGTTCGCGAACGATTGCAGGGCCTTCTGCATAGTAAAGTTCCATACCGATTTTAACGAAAGGTTTTCTTTCGGTGAACTTGTCTAAAAAAGCAAAGGTCTTTTCAGCGCTGTCAAAATCACAAGCAATAATTACATCTCTTCCCATTTTATTTTACTCCTTTTATAATTTCACTAAGCGAATTTATTTTATACTTTTTCATTACCCTTGGCAAATCTTCTATAATATCTTTGCAAGCATAGGGATTAACAAGGTTTGCCGCGCCAACTTGAACGGCAGTTGCGCCTGCAAGCATCATTTCTAACACATCTTCTGCGTTTGATACGCCACCCATTCCTATTACTGGAATATTAACGGCATTTGCCACTTGGTATACCATACGCACGGCTACTGGGAATATTGCGCTACCTGAAAAGCCACCCATCTTGTTTGCTATTACTGGTTTTCTGGTTTTTAAATCTATTCTCATACCAAGCATTGTGTTTATTAAACTAACACCATCTGCCCCGCCATCTTCTGCCGATTTTGCTATCGCAACAATATCGGTAACATTTGGCGAAAGTTTAACTATAACTGGTTTATCGGTTACTTCTTTAACTGCCTTTGCAACTGCGTAAACATTTTTAGGGTCAGTTCCAAATGCCAAGCCACCACCGTGCACATTTGGGCAAGATACATTTACTTCTATCCAGCCAACTGCATCTTCTTTGGTTATCTTTTTAGCAACGGCAACATATTCGTCAATTGAAAAACCACTTATGTTTGCCATTACCTTTTTGTGAAAGCACTTTTTAAGTTTAGGCAATTCTTCGCTTATAACCTTATCAACACCTGGGTTTTGCAAGCCTACGGCATTTATCATTCCTGCCGTGCATTCTGCAATTCTTGGTGTGGGGTTGCCAAACCTTGCGTTTAAGGTTGTGCCCTTAAATGAGAAAGTGCCTAAAATGTTTATATCGTATAATTCAGCGAACTCATAGCCAAACCCAAATGTTCCACTTGCAGGGATTATAGGGTTATCAAGTTGTATGCCACAAAGGTTTACTTTGGTATTTACTTCTCCCATATTATTTCCCCCTTTTGTAAAACGGGCCCGTCTTTACAAATGCGCTTGTTTCCGTAAAGCGTTTTGCAAGAACAACCCATACACGCACCAAAACCACAACCCATTCTCTCTTCAAAAGAAAATTGACCTTCGGTGTTGGTTTTGTTATAAACGGCTTTAAGCATAGGCTCTGGACCACAACAATAGAAGTATGAGTATTCACCTGCGCTTTCAAAAGCATCAGTAACAAACCCTTTTATGCCGTGGCTACCGTCAACGGTTGTAACAAACACTTTTGTGCCAAGACTTATAAACTCTTGTTCATAGAATATTTCGTCTTTGGTGTTAAAGCCAAGTATTACAGTTACCTTTTTGCCTTGCGCTATGAGTTTTTTAGCAAGGTTATATAGTGGTGGAACGCCTACACCACCACCTATTAAAAGTGGTGTTTCGCCTGCTAACTCTAAGTTATAGCCGTTGCCAAGCCCTGTTAAAATATCAAGGTTTGTGCCTTTTGGCATTTGGCTCATTTTTTCCGTGCCTTTGCCAACCACTTTGTATATAAGGGTTAAGGTTTTATCGTCATAATCGCAAACGGATATAGGACGGCGCAAATATAACCCTTCAATTAAAATGTTTACGAACTGCCCGCAAGCAGTTATATGAGATGTGTCGCCTAAAAGGGTCATCTTATAAACGCTTGCGTTTAGTGGTTCGTTTGTTAGTATAGTGAAAATTGATTGTTTCATTTCTTACCTTTTAACTTTTAAGCATCTATCGTTGAGATGGTTAGGGTGGTTTCTTCTAATACATCAAGCAACACCTTAACAGTATCAAGCGAAGTGAAAATACTTACATTGCTTTCGGTTGCGTATTTTCTTATTTCGTAGCCATCACTCATTGAGCCAACTTGACCTACTTCGCTTGTGTTGATTACATATGCGATATAGCCTTGGCGAATAGCCTCTGGTATTTCGTTACTGCCTTCGCTAATCTTTTTAAGCACATGAGTTCTAATACCGTTTTCAATTAAGAACTTAGCCGTGCCTTGGGTTGATTGAATATTAAAGCCAATGTTATAAAATCTTCTACTCAATGGCAAGGCTTCTTCTTTATCGCTGTTAGCGATAGTTGCAAACACCGTGCCGTAGTTTTGGAGTTTCATACCTGCCGCTTGCAATGCCTTATAAAGCGCACGGTTGAGTTTATCGTCGTATCCGATTGCTTCGCCAGTAGATTTCATTTCGGGCGATAAGTATGCGTCTAACCCCCTAATTTTGTTGAAAGAGAATACTGGAACTTTTACATACCATCTATTCTTTTCTTTGGGGTAAATATCAAATATGCCTTGTTCTTTTAAGGTTTTGCCCATTATTACTTCGGTTGCGATATCTGCAAGAGAGTAGCCTGTTGCCTTAGAAAGGAAAGGAACGGTTCGGCTTGAACGGGGGTTAACTTCTATGATATATACTTCATCATTTTTATCTACGATAAATTGAATATTATATAAGCCCTTAATGCCTATTCCAAGACCTAATTTTTTAGCGTATTGTAAAATTATGCCCTTTACCTTATCGCTTATAGAAAATGCTGGGTAAACTGAAATGCTATCGCCAGAGTGGATACCTGTTCTTTCAACAAGTTCCATAATACCTGGAACGAAAACATCACGGCCATCACAAATAGCATCAATTTCTACTTCTTTACCGATAATGTATTTATCAACTAATACAGGCTTATCTTCATCAATTTCAACTGCCGTTTTTAAGTAGTGGCGAAGTTGAGTTTCGTTGGCAACAATTTGCATTGCCCTACCACCAAGCACGAAACTTGGGCGAACTAATACAGGGTAGCCTATTCTGTTTGCAGCGGCAACACCATCTTCAATTTTGGTTACTGCGCAACCTTCGGGTTGGGGTATTCCAAGTTCTTCTAAAAGTTTTTCAAAAAGGTCACGGTTTTCTGCCTTATCAATTGCTTCGCAATCAGTTCCAACAATTTTAACACCAAGTTTCATAAGTGGGTCGGCAAGGTTGATTGCAGTTTGTCCACCAAGTGATGCTACAACGCCTTCTGGATTTTCAAAGTCTATTATAGCCATAACATCTTCTGGGGTTAATGGCTCAAAATACAACTTATCTGCCGTGGTGTAGTCGGTTGAAACGGTTTCGGGGTTGTTGTTGATTATGATTGCTTCGTAACCAGAGCGCTTAATGGTTTGAACGGCGTGAACGGTTGAATAGTCAAACTCTACGCCTTGACCTATACGAATAGGACCTGCGCCCAAAACTACAAGTTTCTTTTTGTTAGTTAAAATTGAATCGTTTTTGCCACTATATGATGAGTATAGATATGCAATATATTTGCCTGTGTGTAAGGTGTCTACCATACGGAACACAGGGATTATTCCGTTTTGCTTTCTTATGTCGTAAATAGACTTTTCGGTGGTATTCCAAAGTTTTGCTATATACTTATCGGCAAAGCCCATAACCTTTGCTTTTTTGATGTTTTCTGGGGTTTTTTCGCAAGTTTTAAGGAAGTTTTCCATTTCAACAATCTTCTTAAAACTCTCTAAGAATAGTTCGGTAATTTTGGTTATTTCGTGTAATTCTTCTACCGAAACGCCACGCCTTAAAAGTTCGGTTACGGCAAAAATGTTATCTGCCTTAAACTCTTTAATGTATTCTTTAATTTCTTCGGTGGTCATACCGTCAAACTTAGGTATATGAAGGTGGGTTGCGCCTATTTCAAGCGACCTAACCGATTTAAGCATACATTCTTCTAAGTTAGAGCCTATGCCCATTACTTCGCCAGTTGCTTTCATTTGAGTGCCTAAGGTGTTTGGCGCACTTGTGAACTTATCAAATGGGAACCTTGGGAACTTGGCTACGATATAATCAAGTTTTGGTTCCATATTTGCAAAGCCACCTGCAACAGGTATTTCGTTTAGGCTCATACCTACTGCGATTTTTGCAGTTACCCTTGCGATAGGATAGCCACTTGCCTTAGATGCAAGCGCACTTGAACGCGATACCCTTGGGTTTACTTCTATAAGGTAATATTCGCTTGTTTCGGGGTTCAATGCGTATTGAACATTACAGCCACCAGAGATTTTAAGTTCTTTAATAATTTTGATTGCGCTATCGTTAAGCATTTTAAGGTCTTTATCATTAAGGCTTAAAATGGGCGCAACTACAACAGAGTCGCCTGTGTGAACGCCAACAGGGTCTACATTTTCCATACCACAAATGGTGATTGCAGTATCAAAAGAGTCGCGCATAACTTCAAACTCTATTTCTTTAAAGCCTTTAACACTCTTTTCAATCAATACTTGGTGAACGGGTGATAACGCAAAGCCGTTCATACCTATTTCAACTAATTCTTGTTCGTTATTAGCAAATCCGCCGCCAGTTCCACCAAGGGTAAATGCAGGGCGCAAAACTACTGGATAGCCTATGCGTTTTGCTGCGGCTTTTGCTTCTTCAAGGTTATAGGTGATTTCACTTGGGATTACAGGCTCGCCTATGCTTTCGCACATTTCCTTAAATAGTTCTCTATCTTCGGCGCGCTCTATACTTTCGCTACTTGTTCCAAGAAGTTCTACTTCGCATTCCTTCAAAACGCCCTTCTTTTCAAGTTGCATTACTATGTTAAGACCTGTTTGTCCACCGATTCCGGGGATTATTGCATCAGGTCTTTCATAGCGGAGGATTTTTGCAAGGTATTCTAAAGTTAAAGGCTCCATATACACCTTGTCTGCAATAGTAGTGTCGGTCATTATCGTTGCAGGGTTAGAGTTTACAAGTATTACTTCATAGCCTTCTTCTTTAAGTGCAAGGCAGGCTTGAGTTCCCGCATAGTCAAACTCTGCTGCTTGACCGATTATAATAGGACCTGAGCCTATGATTAAAATCTTCTTTAAGTCTGTTCTTTTTGCCATTTATGTTTTCCTCCGTGGGTTTATTACTTTTTATATACTGCCTTATCGCCTATTGCGGTAAGATAACATTTTCCAAACACCTTTTCACCTTCAAAAGGCGTTGCTTTGCCTTGCGATAAAAATTCGCTTGGGTCTATTTCATATTCTTCGTTTAACTTCCACACACTAAAACCCTTTTCCTTTAAGCCGAAACGCTTTCTTGGGTTTACTGCTAAGAGTTCTATTAACTTCTCTAAACTCATAACCCCAGTTTTCACAAAGTGCGTATACATTATAGGAAAAGCAGTTTCCAAGCCAACTATTCCAAATGGGCTACCCTTTAACCCTTTACTCTTTTCATCATTAGAGTGGGGCGCGTGGTCGGTGGCGATTATTTCAAGAGTGCCATCTAACACACCTTCAATCAGTGCAAGCCTATCTTCTTTGCTACGGATTGGTGGGTTCATTTTCCACTTTCCATCTTCTTTAAGCATACTGTCGTCAAGCACCAAGTAGTGTGGAGCAGTTTCGCCCGAAACATTTAAGCCTTGCTTTTTGGCTTGCCTTATAAGTTCAACACTTTCTTTGGTAGATACATGGCATACATGATAAGCCGAGCCTGTTTCTTTAACAAGTTCTATATCGCGCTTAACCATTTCATATTCGCTTGCCGAACATATCCCTTTGTGTCCGTTAGTTTTGCAATACTCACCGTCGTGAATATATCCACCAAAAAGCAAACTTTCCACTTCGCAATGTGCTACTATTATTTTGTTTAGGGCTTTGGCTTTAAGCATTGCCCTTTTCATCATTTCATCAGTTTGAACACCCTTGCCATCATCACTAAATGCGATAGAATATTTTGCAAGACCATCTAAACCGGCAAGTTCTTTGCCCAACTGACCTACCGTGATTGACGCATAGGGATAAACTTCTATAACGGCATCACTTTCAATGATTTTAAGTTGCTTTTTTATGTTTTCTACGCTATCGGGAACAGGTTTTAGGTTTGGCATTGTAAACACCGTTGTGTATCCACCGTGCGCGCCTGCTAAACTACCTGTTTTTATGGTTTCTTTATACGAAAAGCCTGGCTCTCTAAAATGCACATGCACATCACAAAAGCCTGGCAAAACGGTATATTCGCTATCGTTTAAGTTGCTAAACGAATTAGTTAAAAGGGAAATTGCCCTTTCCTTTTCGCTTTCGCTTAAACCTATTATGTTGGCTTTAACCTTTTGCATAACCCTTTACCCTTTTATTCTTTATCGCTAATAAAAACTTGGTCTTCACCATCTGTTTCTTTTAGGCTAACCGATATTAGTTCGTGCTTTGCAGTTGGCACATTTTTGCCGATATAGTCTGGGCGAATAGGAAGTTCCCTATGCCCCCTATCAATAAGCACGGCAAGGCGAACTGTTTTTGGCCTTACTTCTTCAAACACGCATTCAAGCGCCGCCCTTGCCGTTCTACCCGTGTATAAAACATCATCAACAATTATTACTGTTTTGTTGCTTACATCACAAGGAATATGGCAATCGGCCGAAAGGTTTTGTTTTTGTTCTTTAGACAAATCGTCGCGCTTTTTGGTTATATCTAAATAGCCTATAGGCACGCTTTTACCTTCAAACTTTAAGATGTTTGCGCCTATTCTTTCGGCAAGTGGCACGCCACGGCTTTTAATGCCTAATAGGCAAACATCTTCAACACCTTGGTTGGTTTCTATTATTTCGTGGGTCATACGCGCAAGCGCACGCATTATTCCCGTTTCGTCCATAATTTGGGCTTTTTGTTTCATAATTCTCCAAAAAAACAAATAAAGGTCTTGTCTAAACTGACAAGACCTTTTTTAAGCGTGCAAAATTGCCTTTTACCTTTGGCGTTTTGGCGTTTATTTTCAACCTTGTCAATCTCTCTGTACTGACTTAAAAGTTTATTTTTATTTAATATATCACAAGTGATATATAAAGTCAAGCAGTTTGGTTATTTACTTTTAATTATTTTACCGTTATGCTTGTTTATCTATTTTGTATGTGGGAACAAGTTCGTGAACAAGTTCTTTTATGTTATCTACTTCTTGGTATGCGGCGTTATATAGTTCTGTAATTTTATCAAACAAGTTCTTTTCATCTATCTCTAAGGGCTTGCCGATAAATATTAAATCGTTTGCCGTTTTGGTCATACCCTCTTCGTCCATAAGTTTTTCTTCGTAAAGTTTTTCACCTGGGCGAAGACCTGTTACCTTAATATCAATATCTTTAAATGGCTCTAATCCAGAAAGCCTTATCATATTGATTGCTAAATCGTATATTCTAATTTGTTCGCCCATATCAAGAACGAATATTTCACCGCCCTTGGCATACGCACCTGCTTGCAACACTAAACTTACGGCTTCGGGAATAGTCATAAAGAAACGGACTATATCTTTATGCGTTACCGTTATAGGTCCACCTTCGGCAATTTGCCTTCTAAATAGTGGGATAACCGAACCGTTAGAGCCTAATACATTACCAAAGCGAACTGCTACATAGTTGGTGTCGGGGTGAACTTTATTCATTGTTTGAATAATCATTTCACAAATACGCTTGGTTGCGCCCATAATGTTTGTGGGATTAACTGCCTTGTCGGTAGATATTAAAATAAACCTTTCAACACCGTTTTTACCTGCGGCCTCTGCCACCTTATAAGTTCCACTAACATTGTTTTTGATGGCTTCGTTTGGTGAGTGTTCCATAAGTGGAACATGCTTATTCGCCGCCGCGTGGAATACTATTTGTGGTTTATATTTTTCAAACACATCATTAATCTTCACACTATCGCGAACACTTGCAATAAGCGTTTCAAGATTAAGGTCTGGGCAATGCCTAATTAGTTCTTGTTGAATATCGTAGGCATTGTTTTCATACACATCTAAAATTATAAGTTGTTTTGGGTTGTGCTTTGCAATTTGACGGCAAAGTTCGCTACCGATTGAGCCGCCGCCACCCGTTACTAAAATTACCTTGTTTTCAATGTAGCCCATAATTTCGTCAAGGTTTACATTAACGGGTTCTCTACCCAAAAGGTCGGTAATACTAACTTCTTTAACTGATGAGTAGTTGAGTTTGCCAGTAGCCATTTGGTAAACACCTGGCACGGTCATTATTTTACAGCCAGTTTCTTGGCACTTGGCTATAATTTTACTCTTTATCTTTTCGCTAACTGATGGCATTGCAACAATTATTTCGTCGGCTTGGTAAAGCCTTGCGAAAGTTACAACATCACTTGTTTGACCAACTACCTTTACGCCGTTTATTGATTGACCAAGTTTATTTTCATCATCATCTAAAATACAAACTGGGTCAAGGTTCATTTTATCGCTTGTTTTCATTTCGCGAATAAGAACTGCGCCTGCATCACCACCACCTATTATGATTACCCTTTTATAATCGTGGCGCTTTGCCCTGCCTTGCGAAAATATGGTGTTTATATAGCCCGTTAAAAAACGGCTTGCAAGCACGAATATTAAGAATATGAAAGATACTACAAATGCCCATAAACTTGATAGTGGGGTTGGAAATATTGAAAGCAAGAAATGAACGCCCGTCATTATCAAAAGCGATTCCATTACATTTAAGCCTTCTTTTATACCTGCGTATTTCCATATGTTGTTATATAACCCTAAAAGAACAAACACTAAATACATTGCCACTACATCTATAAGTAGCAAAAACCAAGTGGCAGAAAGTCCTTCCCTAACGGTTATTCCAACACATAAAAAGGAAAGAATCCACGCCAAAGTTATGGATAAAAAGTCAATGAATATTAAGGCTATAGTTTTAAGTATCTTTTTCATAAGTCTTACCTTTTTCTTAAAGTTAGTTGCTTTCTATTTCGGCTTTTAGATTTTCTTCCGAAAGCCCGTTTTCATAAAGTTGATTTTCTACGCTACCGTGTTTAACAAACCCGTCTTTCACGCCAAGTGAAACTACCTTTGCAAGCACGCCCTTTTCTTTATAGTAGTTTGAAACCAAACTACCAAATCCACCTATCAATCCGTTTTCTTCCAAGGTGATTATTTTGCCATTTTTAATATCATCTAAAACCTTGCTATCAAGTGGCTTAACGCACCTTGCATTATATACGGTTGCGTTTAAGTTGTTTTCTTTAACAGTTTTAAGCGCAAGCGCGTTCATTCTTGGCCCTACTGCTAAAACGCTCACGCTATTCCCAAAATCGTAAGTTTTTTGCCACTTGCTAATATCTTCATCTTGGCACGGCTCATCACTATGCTTGCCGTTAGGATAGCGAATTGCTACTGGACAGTTTAGGGTTAATGCATATTCAAGCATTTTATTAAGTTCGCTTGTGTTTTTAGGCGCAAATACTTTTAGGTTTGGCAAGTGTAGTAAATACGAAAGGTCAAATAAGCCTTGGTGGGTTTGACCATCACTACCAACAAACCCTGCCCTATCTACGCAAAAAATTACAGGTAGGTTTGGAATACAAACATCATGCAAAATCTGGTCATATGACCTTTGCAAAAAGGTTGAGTATACTGCAACTATGGGTTTTATCCCGCCCGTTGCTAAACCTGCCGCATAGGTTACGGCATATTCTTCGGCTATGCCTACATCTACAAAATTATCTGGATAGTT
Organism: Clostridia bacterium; assembly: GCA_017467345.1. Taxonomy (GTDB): domain Bacteria; phylum Bacillota; class Clostridia; order Christensenellales; family Borkfalkiaceae; genus UBA1259. The sequence goes on along the minus strand of JAFTSI010000022.1, from coordinate 9,071 downwards.
TTCACGCACGGGTTTAAGGCCTGTTCCACAAGTCATACCCGCGGTGATTGCTATTATGTTTTTATCATTTTCTATTAGTGAGCAAACCTTTTTGCCAAACGCAGTAGAAAAATCGCCACTACCTACTTTTAGGTTTTTGCCTACACCGTGGAAATCTTCTGCCATATTTTCGGCTTCTTCAAGACCCATACCTTTGGTGGTGTTAAGGTGCAAGAACACGGCTTTGGTTTTAGATAAATTTTTAACCTTTTGAAGAATTGAAATTAATTCTTCTAAATGTTTGCCATCGGTGTTGCCAACAAACTTAAAGCCAAACGACTCTAAATAATAGTTTTTATTGAATAGCCTTTTAATTGCGCCACGGCATTTTTTAAGGAACTTAGTTATAATAGAGTTTCTAAACACCTTTTTAACACCGCGCTTTAATTTTAGGTAGCCACGCTTTGTGGTGGATTTAGAAATGAACTTATAAAAACCGTTATTGTTTTTAGCAATGCTCATACCGTTATCGTTAAGCACTACTATTAAGTTTTTAGGTTTAGCGTCGCTTGCAGTTAGGGCTTCTAAGTTCAAGCCGTTTGAAAAAGAGCCATCACCAACCACAACTACAACAGAGTAATCTTCGCCCTGCTTATCACGCGCAGAGCATAGGCCTAAGCCTTGCGCAAGTGATGTGCCTGCGTGGCCTACCGTAAAGGTGTCAAACTCACTTTCATCTTTATCGGGGAAACCTGAAATGCCGTTAGAAGTTCTTATAGAAGAAAACTCTTCCTTTCTGCCAGATAGTATTTTATGGGTGTAGCATTGATGCCCTACATCAAAAACAAGTTTATCGGTTGGCAAGTCAAACACATAGTGTAGCGCGATAGTTAGTTCTACCACGCCAAGATTTGACGCTAAATGCCCACCGTTTGTAGATGCCGTTTCCACAATTTTACAGCGAATTTCTTTGGCTAAATCTTTAAGTTCGGCAATATTTAGTTGTTTAAGGTCGGTTTTTGAATTAACCTTTTCTAAAACGGACATACACACCCAAAATAATTTTTATAATATTTTTAATATTATACTACTGCCCCTACCAAAAGTCAATATAATTCGCTAATAATAGTGTGTATTCGCTTTGCTACGCGCTTGACAACATATTTAACTTGGGTATAAAATACCCGTATAGGAGTTATGTTATGCTTAAAAATGAAACTTTAGATAAGTTTGCCGATTTGGTTTTACAAGTTGGTATTAATTTGCAAGTTGGTCAAGGCTTAGAAGTGGCTTGCCCAACAAGTAAGCGCGAAGTTGCTGTTGCTTTTACGCGCGCAGCATATAAACTTGGCGCAAAAATTGTTAGAATTAGGTGGAGCGACGAAGAAGTTGAAAGGCTTAACTATGAGTGCGCCCAATTATCTGCTTTAACAAATGTGCCTAAATGGTTTGTTGATGGAAAAATGGATTTAGTTAAAAATGGGTTTTGCTATGTTGCTATTTCTGCCGAAAACCCAAAGGCGTTTGAGGGGGTTGATGCAGTTAGGCTTTCAAAAAGCGCAAAGGCGCGCGCAATAGCACTTAAAAAGTTTTCAAACGAAGTTATGTCTAACGGTATTAGGTGGTGCGTGGTTTCGGTGCCTACTTTAGAGTGGGCAAAGTTAGTGTTCCCCACTTCTTCAAACCCTGAAAGTGATTTATCTAACCTTATTGAAGATACTATGCGCCTTAATGAAGAAAGCCCTGTTGATGCTTGGAAAAAGCATATTGAAACACTTAACAAAAGGGCAAACTTTCTAAACGAAAGCAAGTTTACTAAACTCATTTTTACAAACTCATTAGGAACTAACCTATCGGTTGGGCTTTGCGAAGATGCCATTTGGCTTTCTGCAGAAGAAGTGGCTAAAGATGGAATTAAGTTTGTGGCGAATATGCCCACCGAAGAAGTGTTTACTGCGCCACATAAAGATAGGGTTGATGGCATAGTTAAATCGGCACTTCCTTTATGCGAAAACGGAACGCTTATAAAAGACTTTTCGCTTACCTTTAAAAATGGAAAAATCGTAGACTTCTATGCAAAAGAAGGCTACGAAACATTAAAAGAACTTATAAACACCGATAATGGAACAAAAAGGCTTGGCGAAGTTGCGCTTATAGGCAAAAACTCACCCATTGCAAAACGAAAGGTTTTGCTTTACAACACTCTATTTGACGAAAATGCAAGTTGCCACTTGGCTATAGGCGAAGGATACCCCACCACCGTTAAAAATGGAGCAAACCTAACTAAAAAAGAGTTAACTAAAAAGGGGCTAAATAATTCTAATATGCATGTTGACTTTATGATAGGCACACCCGATTTAAATGTTGTTGGCGTTAAAGAAAACGGCGAAAAGGTTCAAATCTTTATTGATGGCGAATGGGCTATATAATAATTAAATAATTAACCCGTGGGCAATATTTTGCCCACGGGTTTTTTAATCTTTTTTACGGATATTAACTGAAATTATGCCAGATATTAAGCCTATTACTGTGCAAAATAATAGGTCCAAAAAGAAAGCGCCGTTTAGCGAAACATTACTACCCATTATTGCAAAAATTATATATGATATTATGGTAAAAAGTATGCCAAGCGCCATACCTTTAATTAAGCCCCTATTGTTTTTAAGCACAAAAAATGCGCCTAAAAAAATTGAAAGGGTTTTGATAAACTGGTTTACTATTTTTATAACACTTGTAGATAGCAACGCGCTTTTAACAATAAGCGAAAATATTAGTATGCCTATAAGTAATGTAATTATTGATATAACTACTGCGCGCAAAACTTCTATAAAAATGTTTTTTATATCTTCCTTTCCCATAAAGAAAACCCCCTACCTATCTATAATAAGATATTTAGGGGGTTTTAATTTTATGCCTTAAAAATTATTCTGCTTTTTTCTTAGTAGTTCTTTTTTTAGGAGCAGGTTTTTCTTCGGTAGCAACTTCTACAGGTGCTTCTTCAACCTTTTCTTCCTTAACTTCTTCTTTAACTACTTCTTCTACGGCTTGAGTTCCGTTTGCAGGTGCAGTTTGATAGATAGCAGCCTTGTCAAACTTAACATATGATTTTTTGCCTTCCATACCAGTTTCTAAAACGAAGGTATTTTCTGCGTCGTTAACTTCTGCAACAAAACCACAAATACCACCGATAGTTTTTACTCTATCGCCGATTTTGATGTTGTTAACCATTTCTTGCGCTTCTTTTGCGCGCTTTTTGTTTGAAATGTTTTGCCATACCATTAAGCCGATAATCGCTACTACGAATACGCCTAATAAAATATAAGTTCCAACGCCTGATGATGCTAATAAATTCATTTTTATTTATCTCCTTAACTTCTTATATTACAATTTTATATTATTTATACACTTTTGGCAAGTATTTTATTAAAAAAACTTTTTTACCCTAAAATCTCTTTTCGCCAGTTTTTGCGTAAAACTCTTCTACAAACTCTGTAAACGAATCTTGAAGTATAGCATTTCGCATATCGCTCATTAGTTTGTTTAAGTAGGTTACATTGTGAAGTGAAAGTAGCATTCCACCCATCATTTCGCCCACATTTACCATATGCCTTAAATATGCTTTTGTGTAGTTTTTACAAGCATAGCAATCGCACTCTGGGTCAAGTGGCGTAAAGTCTTCTTTATAAACTCCGTTTCTAACTACTATCTTGCCCCTACTTGTTAATGCCGTGCCGTTTCTTGCAATTCTTGTTGCCAAAACACAGTCAAACATATCAATACCCCTTTTAACACCTTCAACCAAGCAATCGGGGCTACCAACACCCATTAAGTATCTTGGCATATTTTCGGGGTAATGTGGAAGTAGAGTATCCATAATTTCATACATTATGGGCTTTGGCTCTCCAACAGAAAGACCACCTATACCTATTCCGTATTTAGCATAGGGCATTGTTTCTTTTAAACTTAATAGCCTTAAATCCTTATACATATTGCCTTGCACTATAGGGAATAGCGCTTGGTTTTCGTTTTTGTGTGCGTTATAGCACCTATCAAGCCATTTAAGAGTGCGTTCCATTGCTGTTTTAGACTGTTCGTAATTTGCACCGTATGGCGAACATTGGTCAAACGCCATGATGATATCTGCGCCTAAATTGTTTTCAATGCTTATGGCTTTTTCAGGGTCAATAAAATGCAAACTGCCGTCAATATGAGAGTTAAAGTATACCCCTTCATCTTTTATTTTGTTAAGTTTGGCAAGCGAAAAAACTTGAAACCCACCACTATCGGTAAGTATCGGTTTATCCCACGCCATAAACTTATGTAGTCCACCTGCATTTTTAACAAGTTCGTCGCCTGGGCGCATATAAAGATGATAGGTGTTTGCCAAAATGATTTGTGATTTTGCCTCTAATAAATCTTTTGGCATTATTCCCTTAACGGTGGCTTGCGTGCCAACGGGCATATAGGTAGGCGTTAAAATATCGCCGTGTGGGGTATGTAGTATACCCGCCCTTGCACCCGTTCTTTCATCTTGTTTTATAAGTTCATAGTAAAATGGTTTCATATTTTTAATTAGTAGTTTTTTTATTTATATGTTCGTTTTAGAAACAAGCAAGACAAGGCTCGCGAAAGGTTTTGGATGAAATTAACCTTTATGGTTATTGAAGTCAAAACCTAAGCAGAAACGCAGTATTGCGCCGTTTATAAAATGAACATTGCGTCGCCAAAAGAGAAAAAACGATATTTCTCTTCAACTGCCGTTTTGTATATTTCAAGCATACGCTCACGCGAAGATAAACTTGAAACAAGCATAAGTAAAGTTGATTTTGGCAAGTGAAAGTTTGTTATTAAAGCATCAATACACTTAAACTTATAGGGGGGATATATAAATATTTGAGTATCACCCTTTTGCGCCTTTACTATTCCATTTTCATCAGTTGCAGATTCTAATGTTCTAACACTTGTTGTGCCTACTGCTATTATTCTTCTTCCTTCACTTTTTGCAAGGTTGATAATGTTTGCAGTTTCTTCGCTTACTTCAAAGTATTCTTTATGCATATGATGATTTTTTACATCATCAACCTTAACAGGCCTAAAAGTTCCAAGCCCAACATGAAGTAATACAGGCGCGATTATAACACCTTTATCCTTTAATTTTTGCAAAAGTTCAGGGGTAAAATGCAAGCCTGCCGTTGGCGCGGCGGCACTACCTTCGGTTTTTGCATATACCGTTTGGTAACGGTTTTGGTCTTTAAGTTTTTCGGTTATGTATGGTGGCAAGGGCATTTCGCCTACCCTTGACAAAATATCTTCAAACACACCGCTATATTCAAACCTAATTATTCTTCCACCACTTTCTATTTCGTTGCCTATAACGGTTAGTTTAAGTTCTTCATTTACAGTTAAGGTGGTGTTTGGCTTTGCCTTTTTGCCTGGTTTAACAAGCACCTCCCAGTCGGTTGCGTTAAGGCGTTTTAAAAGCAATACTTCTACCCTACCACCGTTAACGGTGTATGCAAATATTCTTGCAGGCAAAACTTTGGTGTTGTTAATAACTAAAACATCACCTGCTTGCAAATAGTTAGTTATATCGTAAAAGTGCTTGTGACTAATGGTATCTATTTTTCTATCAAATACAAGTAGCCTTGAACTATCGCGTGGGTAAACTGGTGTTTGCGCTATTTGTTCTTCGGGAAGGTAGTAATCAAAATCATCAGTTCTCATCACTATCGTCCTTTTCTAATACTCCAAACATAGAAAGTTGCGCCTTTTTACTTGCAGGCATTTTTAAGCCGATATGTTCATATCCCTTTTGGCAAAGCACCCTGCCCCTTGGCGTTCTTGCTATAAAGCCAAGTTGCAATAAGTATGGCTCATACACATCTTCAATGGTGTTGGCATCTTCGTTGATGGTTGCAGATAGTGTGTCAAGTCCACAAGGTCCACCGTTAAACTTTTCTGCCATTGATTTTAATAACTTAACATCAATAGCATCTAAGCCGTATTCGTCAATCTCTAACATTTCTAAAGCACGCTTTGCGTCGCTAAGTTCAATTTTATCGTGCCCCATAACAATCGCAAAGTCTCTTACCCTACGGAGAAGTCTGTTTGCAATTCTTGGCGTGCCACGGCTACGCTTTGCCACTTCTTCGGCGGCAGAGCCTTCAATTTCTGTGCCAAGTTTTTTTGCAGAGCGTTCTATTATTTCCCTAAGTTCTGCAGTAGTGTAGCACTCTAACCTACAAATAACGCCAAACCTATCGCGAAGTGGCGAAGATAGCATTCCTGCCCTTGTGGTTGCACCTACCAAGGTAAACTTTGGCAAAGGTAGTTGCACATTTTTTGCAGATGGACCTTTACCTAAAATAAAATCCAAAGTAAAGTCTTCCATAGCGGGATAGAGTATTTCTTCTACATTGTGGTTAAGCCTATGTATTTCATCAATAAAGAGTATATCGTTTTCGTTAAGGTTTGTAAGTATTGCAGCAAGGTCGCCACTTCTTTCTATCGCAGGGCCACTTGTAATTTTAATTTGAGTGCCCATTTCACTTGCGATAATGTGCGCAAGGGTAGTTTTACCAAGCCCTGCAGGGCCGTAAAGTAAAACATGGTCTAATGCGTCGCCACGCATTTTTGCCGCTTTCATATATACGGCAAGGTTATCTTTAACCTTGTCTTGTCCAACATATCCGTCCATTGACTTGGGGCGCAAAACATTTTCTACTTCGTTTTCTTGCTCACTAATGGTGCTGGTTACTAATCTTTCTGAATCTTCCATAATTCTCCTACTTAATATGCTTTAACGCATATGCCAAAACTTTTTCCACCGTGTCGCAACCGTTTCTCTTTGCTTCTTTAACGGCGCTTGTGCTTTCGCTCTTGGTAAAGCCAAGTGAAGTGAGCGCGTCAACGGCTTCGCTATCTGCCTCGTCAAGACTTTCTATCGTTGCCATTTTAACTTCGCCCGTTTCAAAATCTACTTCGCCCATTTTTTCTTGGAGTTCCAAAATTATGCGCTCTGCAGTTTTTTTGCCAAGACCTTTTACTTGTGAAAGACCTTTCGCATCACCACTTGCTATACATTTAACAAGTGTTTTCGCGTTCATACACGATAGTATTGATATGCCCATTTTTGGGCCTATTCCCGAAACGGTTATGAGTTGCAAAAATAGGCGCTTTTCTTCTTGATTGATAAAGCCGAATAATGCAATTTCATCTTCGCGAACTGCAGTATAAATATAGGCTTCGCCATATCCGTTTTGGGCAAGGTTTGCATACACACTTGCCGAGCAAGTTACTTCGTAGCCAACGCCACCACATTCTATTATTACCACACCGTTAGAGTGGTCAATAACCTTTCCTTTTAAGTATCCTATCATCTTCTTTACCCTTTATATCTTAAATAGTCCGCTAAACTTGTTTGTTTGAGCGTGCGCAAGCGCAACTGCCAAAGCATCTGCCGCATCATCAGGCTTGGGGATTTTAGTTAGTTTCAAAAGCGTTTTTACCATTTGTTGAATTTGGTTTTTATCTGCCCTGCCATAGCCTGTTAGGGCTTGCTTGATTTGAAGTGGTGTGTATTCAAAAATCTTTTCACACTCACGGCGTGCAGTAAGCAGTATTACACCCCTTGCGTGCGCCACGGCTATACCTGTTTTTACATTTTTCGCAAAGAACAATTCTTCAATGGCTATCTCTTGAGGCTTATACTTATCAATAATTTGTTTTATGCCCTTTTCAAGTAAAGTTAGCCTATCGGCAAGGTTTTGTTCTTTGGGTGTTAAAACTACGCCGTAATCTACCACTTGTGGATTGTGCCCTTTTTCTACGCTTATTACCCCGTAGCCGAGCGTTGCAATACCGGGGTCAAAACCTAAAATTATCATACATATTTATTTTACTTTATATTAAAGTAAAAGTCAATGAAAACCACAATTAAAACACTTTTGCAAAAAAACTCTATCATTTTTTTTAAAAAAGCGGAACACCGAAATTTCAAAATACAACCCCTTAATGAAAAAACTTTCAAAAACGACAAAAAAGTCGCCCTACAATAGGACGACTTTAACCGTTTCTATTAAACTAAAAATAGGCGGTGGATAATCGTATCCACCGCCTAAACGCAATTATTTAGTTGTTACTTATTTCTTCTTGAAGATTGCAATTAAATCTGCAAAAGATTTCTTCTTGATTACAAACCAGAAGATTGCAAAACCGCCAAGACCGAAAACTACAACACCACCTACAACAATACCGATAATTGCACCCGTTCCAAGACCATCTTTTGGTTGTTCAGGGTTATTAGGTGTAACGTTAGTCATTTGATAATCACAAGTATCGCATTTGCCGTTGTTGTCGCTATCTTCGTGTGCGCCTATGTTAGCCTTATCACCACAAGAACATTCGTTCCAATGATTATTCGCATCGCTTTCCCAAGTAGTTCCGTGGTCGTGATTGTGCGGAATATCGTCCCAAACAGCATATATAACAGTTTGACCAGTAATAGTTAGTTGTTCGCCAGCCTGTTTAAGTGGAGTGGCATTTATACTGCCAACTGCCCAACCTGCAAATTGCTTACCTATTGGAGCAGTGAATGTGCAATCACTTAGAATAAATGTGCCACCTGCAACAACAGTATCTCCTATTATTGAACCAGTTCCACCATTGCTATTATAGGTTACCATAAATTCTTCTGGCACATCTTCAACCCAACTTACTATGAAAGATTGACTTGTTGCAACATCCCACACATAATTTGTAGCACCATTAGCCATTGTATATGGTATATCGGCAACAACTTTATAAGTAATAGCTTGAGTTGTGTTTTTTGTTACAGAGAATGAATGTCCTGTTGTTTCGCCACCATTACTCCAATCATTGTATTCAGTGTCCCAATACAAAATTCTAACTCTTGCATCAAATGTTGTATCCCAAGTGAAAGTATATGTTGAGCCATTAACAATTGTTGTGCCTTGTGGTTGTTTTGTAAACTCAGACGGAGTCCAGTTTACTGTAAATGTATCGCTGAGTCCGACCGACAAACCGTCTCTAACAGCTGACAATCTCAAAATTTTTGAGGAAACGACACCATT
>JAFTSI010000021.1 GCA_017467345.1 Clostridia bacterium | reverse complement strand
TGCTTTCAATAGGCTCTATTAAAAGAAGTATTGAAACTACAAATGTAAACAAGGCTTCTAATATGGTTACCACGCTTACTAATTTATTAGTTTTGAATTCGGTAATACCAAGCACGAAGTTTGATGCAGACCTAAATAGACCTATCATTCCCCAAGCGATTCCTATATAACCTATTGATTCTTCATCAGCGTGTTTAATAATAAATATTATGCCTAACACTAATAGCATAAACGAATAGGAAAACACTTGCGATTTCTTTTCGTTAACAAGTAGCCTTAACAGCCCTAAAACTATACCCGTTATGCCTATTAATATCATTACCCCACCAAATACATATGGGAATATAGATAGTATTTGCGATTGAAATATTATTGAACATACGCCAAGCGCACATATGAACAAGTGCGCATATTCGTATGTATAACTTAATATCTTTTTAAGCCTTTGCATTAATCTTCAATTCTTATAACGCTATCAACTGAAATAACGCCAGCAGTTGCTTTAATTTTTTCAAGCGCTTTGTTTACCGAACTTTCTGCGCATTCGTGGGTTACGATTACCATAGGAACTACGCCTTCTTTTTCGGCTACTTGTTTTGCTTCTTTTATGCTTATATTGTTTTTAGCAAGAACACCAGATATTTTGCTTAACACACCTTTAAGGTCTTTAACACTTAAACGAATAAAGTATTGAGAAGTAAAGTCATCAGTAAAGTTGGTTTCTTTAACACCCTTTTCGTTATTCTTAAAGTAGGTGTAATAGTAGGTTTGGTGTTTTGCAGCGAATATTACATCTGAAACGATTGCGCTACCTGTTGGAAGTGCGCCTGCGCCACGACCATAAAGCATTATTTCGCCAACGCTATCGCCTACTAAATGAACTGCGTTAAAACTATCGTTTACAGTTGCAAGTGGGTTGCCGTTTGGAACATATGCTGGGTGAACCCTTACTTCTATGCCCTTATCGGTGTTTTTACCAACTGCTAAAAGTTTGATAGTATAGCCAAGTTCTTTACCATAAGCAATATCTTCTTTAGTGATTGAAGTAATGCCTTCGCGATGAACATTTTCAATAGCGATTTTGGTATTAAAAGCAAGGCTTGATAAAATTGAAAGTTTATAAGTTGCGTCAAAACCCTCTACATCTGCAGTAGGATTAAACTCTGCATAGCCAAGGCGTTGCGCTTCTTTTAAGGCTTCTTCGTAGGTTGAGCCCTCTAATGCCATTTTGGTTAATATGTAGTTAGTTGTTCCGTTGATAATACCTTTAATTGACTTGATGTCGTTTGCTTGCATACCGTCAATTAAGGTTCTTATGATAGGCACACCGCCAACGCAACTTGCTTCAAAGAATAAGCCAACATTCATTTTCCTTGCCTTTTCTTCAAGTTCTGGCCAGTGCTTTGCGAACAATTCTTTGTTTGAAGTTACTACCGTTTTGCCACTCATAAGCGCTTTCAATACGAAAGTTTTAGCAGGCTCTACACCACCTATAACTTCTACTACGATATCAACTGCTGGGTTTGAGCATACTTCTTCAATACTGCTTGCCACCTTGTCTTTTCCGATACCAAGCGCATCTGCACGCTCTACATATTTTTCAAGAACGGCTTCAACTGTTACATCTACGCCTTGGGTTTTCTTAAAAAACTCTTTCTTGTCGGTTAGAATCTTGTAAGTTCCGCCACCAACGACGCCTAATCCTAAGATTGCTACTCCCACTTTTTTCATTTTGTTCGCCTCCATTTTTTACGATTATTTATTTAATTCGTATATTTTTCTTAATCCGTCTAAGGTGAGCATTCTATCTACCTTGTTGATGGATTTTACTTCCTTTGCAATAATTTCACCAAGACCACCTGTTGCAACTACGGTTATGTTTTGGTTGTTAAGTTCGGTTTTTATTCTTTTCAAAATGCTATCAACAAGCCCTGCAAAGCCGAACACCACACCTGCTTGCATACAGTTTTTGGTGTTTTTGCCTATTACCGATTTTGGCGCATCAAGTTCAATCATAGGTAGTTGCGCCGTGTTTGAAACCAAACCTTCAAGTGATGTTTTAATACCTGGGGCAATTACTACGCCAAGTAGTTCACATTTATCGCTTATAATATCAAAGGTGGTTGCCGTGCCAAAATCTATTACGATAATAGGGCCACCGTATTTAGTAAATGCCGAAACGCTGTTTACTATTATATCTGCGCCAACTTCTTTGGGGTTATCTGCCTTAACATTTAAGCCTGTTTTTACACCTGGGCCTATCATTAATGGCGTAACACCGAAAAAGTATTCGCACATATGGCATATGGTATAGTTAAGCGACGGAATAACCGAAGAAATTATTACACCAGTTATGTCGCTTTTTTTAATGTTTTTATCAGTTAATAGGTTTACTAATACTGAACCGTATTCATCTGCCGTTCTTGATATTCTTGATGACGCGCGGAAAGATGCCACCAAGGTTTCTCCATCAAACACGCCGTATTTGATATTAGTGTTGCCTACATCAATTGCAAGTAGCATATTACTCTCCGTTATATTCTTTTGTCTAATACCCTTACAACGGTGTGAATTGCAGGCGCAACTAACACATTTATTGCAAGTTCTATTAAGAAGTTAACACCTGCGCACATTATGATTAAAAAATACATTACTCCCACGCCCTCACCACTTGCTAAAACAGAAATGGTGTCGTGCATAATGAGTGCGCCAAGTATAAAGATTGCCGTATTTACTATTGGAACTATTGCAGACGCTATAAAGGTTGCAACATATACATTTTTATTTTTTAATAGGTTATATACTAATCCACCTAACACACCTGCCACCGTAACTTTTACCGTGCAAGTTAAAAAGGTTAATACTGGGTGTTGAGTTACCAAGAAGTTTGTAAATGCATCTACACCAAACACACCAAAAAGAAAGGTCATAACCCCACTAATTAGCCCCAAAATCAAACCACCACGCATACCTAATAAAAGCGCGCCTAAAACTATAGGGATAAGTGTTAGGTTTACATTAGTTATGATTTTGAATACTGTGCCAAGTAGATTTAAAACTACTAAAAGGGTTGTTAATATCGCCAAATAAACGATATTTCGGGTGCTAAAAAACTTTTCTTGCTTGTCCATTTTTTGCCTCCAATCGGATTTCTTAAAAAAGAATATCCGTAAGATAAAATAAAGTTTTTTACATTAAGTCGGGATAAATATTCCCGCTTTTAATAGTAATTTTACCACAATTTGCCGTTTATAGCAAATTATTTTAACTATGTTTTATTTTAATAAAGGCACATTTTTACTGCCTTTTGCTTATATTGATAGTAGAAACGACTTCGCCAAAAAAACTTTTATACATAGGCGAAGGATTACGAATTACTTTGGAGGTATATTTTTATGCACGGTTTTGATTTCTTGGGCAATAATTGCTGTCTTTGGATACTCTTAATTCTTCTTATCATCTGCCTTTGCAAGAGCGGATGCCTTAACGGTCTTTTTAACAGTTGCTACTGTTTGCCTGTGGCATTATTACTCATTTGTTGCGTATGTAAAAACGGCGGGGCTTTCGGTAGCCTTGGCGGATGCGGTTGCAAATAAGTTATAACGGAAAAAACCAAAAAAAAGCGGAACTCATAAAGTAGTTCCGCTTTTATTTTTATTCTAAGCCTTTCGCCTTTCTTTTAAGCCTTGTTTCGGTGTCTAAAGTTTTTTTGCGTAGCCTAATGTTTTTGGGGGTGATTTCTAAAAGTTCGTCGTCATTAATAAACTCCATTGCTTCTTCTAAACTCATTATCTTTGGAGTTTCAAGCCTTAAAGCATCATCACTACCACTTGCACGAGTGTTGGTTAGGTGCTTTTTCTTGCACACATTAACACTTATGTCTTCATTTTTTGGCGACACACCAACTATCATACCTTCGTAAACAGGTGTGCCTGCGCCGATAAAGAGTTGACCTCTGCCTTGCGCGTTGAATAGCCCGTAGGTTACTGCTTCGCCTGTTTCAAAGGCTACAAGTGAGCCTGTTGACCTGCGTTCAATATCCCCCTTGAACTCTTCATAGCCGTGGAATATGGTGTTGAATACACCTTCGCCACGCGTATCGGTTAAAAATTGACTTTTGTAGCCAAACAATCCACGCGCTGGAACTTTGAACTCTAATCTTATTCTACTGCCAACACCTTCCATTTCAATAAGTTCGCCCTTTCTAACACCCATACTTGAGAATACGCTACCCGTTTTATCTTCAGGCACATCTACTACCAAGCGTTCCATAGGCTCTAACTTAATTCCGTTTTCTTCTTTATACATTACTTTGGGTGGGCCTACTTGGAATTCGTAGCCTGCCCTACGCATTGTTTCTATTAAAATTGAAAGGTGCATTTCGCCCCTACCACACACTCTATACGAATCGGCAGAGTCGGTTTCTTCTACCCTTAAAGAAACATCTTTAAGCATTTCTTTAAATAGCCTATCCCTTAAATGCCTTGTGGTTACAAACTTACCTTCTTTACCTGCAAATGGGCTATCGTTTACCGAAAAGGTCATTTCAACGGTAGGTTCGCTTATCTTAACAAACGGCACAGGCTCTAACTTTAACGGCGAACAAACGGTATCGCCGATAGATATGTTTTCTAAGCCCGATATACATACTATATCGCCTGCCTTTGCGCTTTCTACCGATACTCTGTTTAAGCCCTCAATTTGGTATAGCGCAACAATTTTGCCCCTGCCTTGTTTACCACTAATATTGTAGTTGCAAGTTGCCACTTCTTGGTTAACCGAAACGCTACCACGCTCTACTCTACCTATACCTATTCTGCCTACATATTCGTTGTAGTCAATAGAAGATACAAGCATTTGGAAAGGCTCGTCCATTTCAACATCAACTGGGTCAAAATAGTTTATAATCTTATCAAATAGTGGGGTTAAATCGGTGCCTGGCTTGGTATAGTCAAGCGTTGCAGTTCCTGCCCTACCCGAACAAAATACGATAGGACTATCAATTTGCTCATCACTTGCGTTTAGGTCAAAAAGAAGTTCTAAAATCTCATCTTGAACTTCGCTTAGCCTTGCGTCTGGCCTATCAATTTTGTTTACTACGATTATGAGTTTATGGTTTAGTTCTAATGCCTTTTGCATTACGAAACGGGTTTGTGGCATAGGGCCCTCACAAGCATCTACTAATACCAAAACACCGTTTACCATTTTTAATACACGCTCTACTTCACCACCAAAGTCTGCGTGGCCGGGGGTGTCTATTATATTAATTTTTACACCGTTATAAAATGCTGATGTGTTTTTTGCAAGGATTGTTATTCCACGCTCACGCTCTAAGTCGCCAGAGTCCATAACTCTATCCATAACTTCTTGATTATCACGGAATATTCCGCCTTGCTTTAACATTTCGTTAACAAGGGTGGTTTTGCCGTGGTCTACATGGGCTATTATTGCTACATTCCTGATGTCTTCCCTTTTCACTTTTCTATCTCCTGATAAGTTTATCAGTTTCCCCTTTATAATACAGTAAGCAAGCAAATTAAAGTTTTTGCATCTTTAATTTCGCCACTTTTAATCATTTCTTTAAGAGTTTGTTTATCAATCCATACGCTTGATAAAAACTCGCCTTCGTCAAGTTTATTTTCGCCAAAAGTTAAATCTTCGGCTTTATATATTCTTATAATTTCTTCGGTGTAGCCCGGAGTGGGATATACTTCGTATATCTTTTCTAATTTTTTGGCGATTACTCCGCCTTCTTCATATAGTTCTCTGCGCGCAGTTTCTAATGGGTCTTCCCCCACATTGATTTTGCCAGCAGGGATTTCATATATCTCTTCTTTATAAGGATATCTAAACTGCTTAACTAACAAAACTTTGCCGTTATGTTCGCAGTAAACCGCCGCCCCACCGCTATGCTCTACTATTTCGCGATAGGCAACCTTTCCATCAGGCAACTCTACTTTATCGTTTCTAAGGTTTAGGATTTTGCCTTTATAAATATAGTTTGTTTCAAGCGTTTTTTCTTTAAAGTTCATTTGAAATGTCCTTAACAAGTTTTGATACCTTTTTGTTTCTGCCAAAGAATAGTATTTTGTGCGCTTTAATTGCGTATCTATACGATACAAAGGCATATTCAATAGCATCTTTATCGCTACTATCTAACACATTTGCAAGCATATCAATAATTAAAGTTAAATCGTATTTTTCCCTTTCACTTAACTTGCTTTCTTTAACTTTCTTTTTATCTTCTAAAAGCAAGGTGCGAAGCGCTTTAAGGCTTTCGGCATACACCTTTTTACTGCGCTCTTTTTCGCGCTTTTCTTCTTCTGCCTTTAAGTTTTCTTCGCGAATACGCTTGGTTTCTTCTTCGTTAAATGCTTCAACTGGGTCTTGAAGTTTGCCGTCAATAACACTTTCCATAAGCATTTTTACAGAGTTCCTAAACGGCTTTATCATTGCGTTTATAAATGATGAGTATGCCGAATATGCGCTACCATCAATATAGAAATATTTATCTAAAAATTCGCTTAAATTGATGTTTCCTGCATCTATATCAACTAAAACATTGAATATAAACGCCAAAAGTTCCCTTGATGTTTTAGGCATTACAAATTCGCCCTTATCTTGCGCAAAGGGGCTTTTGATTAGGTATTGCTTTTTAGCGCTTTCATAGTCAAAATCAGTTAAACAGTTCTTAAATAACGCAAGCAAGGTTGGTGATGTTGCTATGGTTTTAAGTAAATTAACTATTTTCACATCTGCAAGGATATACTGGCTATCAATAAACTCGCCTGCTTTTGCTAAAAAATTATCTAATTCTTCGCGTTTTAACATTTTTTCACCTGCTTTTATACTCTTTTGTTAATTATAGCACATATTATTTATTCTATAAACTTTTTTTTCGCATTTTCTTAAAATTTTCGACATTATTGTTTACAAATTCAAAATCTATGATATAATGTATAAACCATATTTTGAAAAAGGGGGTTAAAGTTTATGCAGGTCAAAGGCGATTCTTCTCTTAACAAGTTAATACTTTTGTTCGTGTTTGACAAAATGGAAGTGCCACTTTCTGAAAACACTATTTTAGATATGTGTTGTTCGGCTAACTCTTGGCTTGCTTATATGGACTGTCACCCACTTCTTAACCAACTTTTAGATTGTGGTTGGATTTATAACATTAGTAGTTCTGGCGAACCACTTTACACCATTACCCCAGATGGCAGAATATGTTTGGCAAACTTTTTTGTTAAAATACCTGCATCTACAAGGGAAAGCATTTCACTTTTCATAAAGAATAACCGAAACCGTTATCGCAGAAAACAAGAGTGTGTTGCCGATTACTTTATGAATAAAGATGGAACTTACACCGTTTACCTTAAAATTATTGAGCCTGTGCAACCTGTTTTAGAATTAAAACTTGTTGTTCCTAATCGCCAAACGGCTAAAGATATTTATAAAAAATGGGAAGAAAAAGCGCCACTTGTTTACCGTAGCGTATATGAAAGTTTAGTTGACTAGTTTTATTTACAGGAGATATATATGCACATATTTAACACCCAAGGAACTTGTTCCAGACAAATTTTATTTGACATTGAAGAAGGAAAAGTAAAAAATGTTAAGTTTATAGGCGGTTGTAGTGGTAATCTTCAAACCGTTAGTAGGCTTGTTGATGGCAAAGATATTGACGAAGTTATTTCGCTACTTAAAGGCATTAAATGCCGTGGAAACACTTCTTGTGGCGACCAACTTGCCAAAGCCCTTGAAAAATACAAATTAAAAAGTCAAGAATAACATAAACCCCCAAAGGCAGTTCGCCTTTGGGGGTTTTATTTAGTTAATTTTCTGTGTTATCAGTATTATCTTTTTTGGATTTGATTTTTGCTGACGATATATAGCCTATAATAACCATTGTTATTATTGAAATAAGTAAAGCGCCTTCTAAACAATAGAAAATAGTTCATGCAACTCTTGATAGATAAAGCGAAAGTATTACGCCTAAAAATAGGCAAATTAAGCCTAATGCAAAAGCCACGGCTATATATAAAAATAATTTTTTCATACTTTCACCTATTTTTCTAAAATTATGGTAAATGGCCCGTCGTTAGTTTGGTTTATTTTCATATCTGCACCAAATACGCCAAGTTTAACTGTCATACCCACTTCTTTTAGGCGATTTGCTAAATATAAATAAAGGTCGTTTGCTTTATCGGGTAATTCGGCATCTAAAAAATCGGGGCGATTGCCGTGCGTGGCGTTTGCGTAAAGTGTGAACTGCGAAACTAAGAGTATTTCGCCACCGATATCTGTTATTGATTTATTGATTTTGCCATTTTCATC
>JAFTSI010000020.1 GCA_017467345.1 Clostridia bacterium | reverse complement strand
TTTCAAAACTTATACTGATGCAGAAACTGGTCAAACCATCATTGCTGGTATGGGCGAACTTCACTTAGATATTATCGTAGATAGACTTCTTCGTGAATTCCGTGTAGAAGCAAACGTTGGTAAACCACAAGTTGCTTATAAAGAAACAATTCGTCAAGCAGTTGAAGCAGAAGGCTTATTCAAGCGTCAAACTGGTGGTCACGGTCAATACGGCCACTGTAAAATTCGCTTAGAGCCACAAGAAGCAGGCAAAGGCTACGAATTTGTTGACGAAACCGTTGGTGGTTCAATTCCTAAGGAATTTATCCAACCTATCAACAAAGGTATTCAAGAAGCAGCAAGAAATGGTATCCTTGCAGGCTACGAAGTAGTTGACTTCAAAGTAACCGTTTATGATGGTAGTTACCATGATGTTGACTCATCAGAAATGGCGTTCAAGATTGCTGGTAGTATGGCTCTTAAAGACGGTCTTGCAAAAGCAAAGAGCGTATTGTTAGAACCAATAATGAAAGTAGAAATCATCACACCAGACGCTTACTTTGGCGACCTTATGGGTAATGTAACTGCTAGTCGTGGTATTATCCAAGGAACTGAAGATAGAAATGGTGCAAAGGTTATTGACGCACACATTCCACTTAGCGAAATGTTTGGTTATGCAACTGACCTTCGTTCAAGAACACAAGGTCGTGGCAACTACACCATGCAATTCTCACACTACGCAGAAGTTCCAAAGTCTGTTGCAGAAAAGATAATGGGCAAAAAAGCGTAATAATCATTGACAATATAGTAAAATTATTGTAAAATGATACTAATATTTAATAAAAAACAAATAAAAAAACAAAAATAAAAAAATTGCAATTTTTTTGGAGGAAAATCTAATGGCAAAGGCTAAATTTGACAGAAGTAAACCACACATTAATATCGGAACTATCGGTCACGTTGACCACGGCAAGACCACTCTTACTGCTGCAATCACTATGGTTATGGCTGCTAAGGGTCAAGCACAAAAAATGAAATACGACGAAATCGATAAGGCTCCCGAAGAAAAGGCAAGAGGTATCACAATTAACACCTCTCACGTTGAGTATCAAACCGACAACCGTCACTACGCTCACGTTGACTGCCCCGGCCACGCAGACTATGTAAAGAACATGATTACCGGTGCTGCTCAAATGGACGGCGCAATCTTAGTTGTTGCTGCTACCGACGGACCCATGCCACAAACCAGAGAACACATTCTTCTCGCTCGTCAAGTAGGCGTTCCATATATCGTAGTATTTATGAACAAATGTGACCAACTTGATGACCCAGAATTACAAGAACTCGTTGAAATGGAAATTCGTGACCTTCTTTCTGAATACGGATTCCCTGGCGACGATACTCCTATCATTAAGGGTTCTGCTCTTAAAGCACTTGAAGTTGCTCAACAATTAGAAGGTGATGCAGTTACTTCTGCTCCCGAAACTCAATGCATTAAAGAACTTATGGACGCTGTAGATAGCTACATTCCTAACCCAGAAAGAGATGACGACAAACCATTCCTTCTCCCTGTAGAAGACGTATTCACCATCAGTGGTCGTGGAACTGTTGCTACTGGTAGAGTAGAAAGAGGTATCGCTAAGGTTAACGACCCTGCAGATATCGTAGGTCTTTCTGAAGAAAGCAAGCACACCGTTATTACCGGTCTTGAAATGTTCAGAAAACTTCTTGACGAAGCACAAGCAGGTGACAATGTAGGCGCACTTCTCCGTGGTATTGACAAGAAAGACATTGAAAGGGGTCAAGTTATTGCTAAACCCGGTTCAGTTAAACCTCACACCGCATTCGTAGGTCAAGTTTATGTATTGACCAAAGAAGAAGGTGGCCGTCACACTCCTTTCTTTAACAACTATCGTCCACAATTCTATTTCAGAACTACCGACGTTACTGGTTCAATCAAACTCCCAGAAGGAACCGAAATGGTTATGCCTGGCGACAACATTGAAATGGAAGTTGAATTAATCACTCCTATCGCAATGGAAGAAGGCCTCCGTTTCGCTATCCGTGAAGGTGGCAGAACTGTAGGTTCAGGCGTTGTTACCAAAATCATTAAGTAATTATTGATTTAAGGAAAAAACCTAAAACTAAAAGGCACGAATTATTCGTGCCTTTTTTATTTGTAAAATATTTAAAATAAAAGCACCCTTTGAGAACAAAGGGTGCTTTAAGTTTAGATTAGAATAAAAGTTTAGATTAGAATAAATCTTTGTAAGCTTTACCGAATTTGAAAATAGGGGTTTTGCTTGCATCAATATTAATTTTTTCGCCCGTTTTGGGGTTGATGCCTTCTCTTGCATCTTTTGATTTGATTTCAAAAGTTCCAAAACCAGAAATTTGAATTTTTTCACCGTTTTTCAAACTTTCGGTAATTGCGTCTATAACACAGTCAAAATATTCGGTCGCATCTTTAATTGTTATACCCGACTTGTTTGCGATTGCCCTTATCAATTCACTTTTGTTCATAATATAAAAACCTCCAAAGTTTGTATATCTATTATACCATTTTTTAGTTTTTTTTCAATACCTTTTTTAAACTTTTGCTTAAAAAGTGTCAAAAAAAGGTAATTTTTTGTTAAAAATGCGTAAAAATAGCGTTGCACTTGACTTTTATTCGTTTTTGTTATACTCTTTAAATACAAAAGGGAAAAATTATGGCTAATTTTAATTTAAGCGAAAGCCTTTCAAATCTTGTAAAAGATATGAAAAGCCACTATAAAATTAAATATGCTTTGCCACTAAACCTATATTTTGGCGAAAGGAACGAAACACTTAAAAAGGTTATTGATTTAGTAGCGCCTTTTTCTACGGGTGTTTTTTTGTCAACGCCATCTACCTTTGAAAAGGAAGAAAAATCATACCGTAAAATGCTAAACGGTAAGGGAATTAAACTTATAAACTATATTGTAGATGGAACTTATAGATTTACGGTGGAAGGGGTTAGTGGACTTTTTGCCTTGCCAGATAACATTAGGTTTATTCTTTATAGCGATAAAAGTTTATCGCCCTACGCATCATATTTTGCGCATTTTAGAAAAATACCTGTAATTTATATTCCAAACTCACTTGATTTTTCAAACGCGTTTAATAACATAATAAGCATAGTAAACGGCGAAAAACTTGATTATGTTAAGGTAAAACCACAAAGGGAAGTAATAATAGATAAAGAGTATATAGGCGAAGTAGGTATTGCTCACGCTTTTGCCGACCTTATGAGTTTACTTCCCACCCTAACCGATTATAGAATAAACTGCAATATATTAAACATTAAGCCAGATGTGTATGCTTACGACCACTTAAAAGAGTGTTTAACCGAAGGCTATAAAATAGCATCAATGCCAAAGAAATCGCGCGCAGAAATGTTTTTATATTACTCTATAAAAAAGGCATTGATAGGTGGCAATGCGCTTGATGCGTTTACCTTTGTTTCGGCAGTATATGCAGTTGAAAGCATTTTTTCTTTAAGAGATGAGTGCTACGAACAGTTAAGGTTGCAATCGGTTATTGATTTAGTGAATATATACTCTGTGTGCTTTGAAACGGGTAGTGTATTACAAGTTGCTAACCTAAATGAGCGCGCCGAAGAATTAGCAAAACAAACGGGCATAGATGAATCACATTTTATGTCTAACCTAATTTACCAACAAGCAGTATTAACTGGCAAAACTGAACGCGTAGAAAAACTTAAAGAGTTTTTGAAAAGGGAGTTTTCTACTGCATCTAAAACGGGCGAAAGCATTTATAAAATATATTTATCACTTGGTGGAAAAAAGGCTGATAGCAAAGCCTTTAAGGAAATATTTTACACCGTTTTACGCGCAGGCGATTTCGGGCGCAAAATCAACGGTATGACTATCGTTAGAGAAAGTGGACTTACGGAGAAGTATTTAAATGGCGATAAGTTTTAATAACATAAAAGCCGTGCTTTTTGATTTAGACGGCACGCTTTACATAGAAGATACGCTTATAGGCGACATAAAGGGCACTCTTAACCATTTAAGGAATAAGGGTGTTAAGGTGGTTTACTTAACCAACAACTCATCTAAAACCATCACTCAATATAAAGATAAACTTGAAAAACTTGGCATATATAACGATAGCGATATAATTTATTCTTCGCTTGACGCAAGTATTGACTATTTAAACGATAACTTTAATGGCTGTTTAGTTTACCCTGTATGCACAAACAAGGTTAAAGAATATTTAGTTAATAAGGGTATAAAGGTAAGTGAAAATGCCGATATAGTTTTACTTTGCTTTGACCGTGAGTTAAACTATGAAAAGTTAGTTAAGGCAAACTACCTAATAGTAAAGGGGGCAAAATACTTTGCAACTCACCCAGATATCACTTGCCCTGCAAAAGAAGTGTTTGAGCCTGATACAGGTTCGTTTATAAAACTTTTAGAAGCATCATCAAACCGTTTGCCAGATATTATAATAGGCAAGCCCAACACCGTTATGGGCGAATACCTTATTAAAAGGTTATCGGTTTCACCAAATGAAGTGCTTATGGTGGGCGATAGGCTACACACCGATATCGCTTTTGGGGTTAACAATAATTTTGAAACTGCGCTTGTTATGTCTGGCGAAACTGATGAAAAAATACTTAAAGCATCAAATATTAAGCCAAGCATAGTTTTACAAGATGCCAACTGCCTTAAACATTTAATATAATAGTATAAAATTAAAAATAACAGTCAATACTCTTTCCGTAGCAAAACGGAGAGAGTATTTTTTTATGTTCAAAAAGATTATTTGCGTATGCATTTCATTTCTTTCATTAATAATGCTTTGGTCGGTAAATAAAAGCCAAGCGTTTAGTGGGTATAAGGGCAGTATAGAAACATATTATAACAGTTATTCATCTTCTTGCGATATAAATAATGGCAATGCTCTTTTGCAAACAGGTAAGGCAATATGTGTTGAAGAAAGGGTTAGCCCAGAAAGTGTGTTAAACCACTTTAATGCAAAACTATGCTTTATAGAAAACACAAGCACAAGTGTAAACTACTATGCCTATTCTAATATGTTTAGCGCATACAAAATGGTTAAAGGTCAAAGGGTAAACTTACATATC
>JAFTSI010000019.1 GCA_017467345.1 Clostridia bacterium | reverse complement strand
AATGGCAGAAGATGATGGCTCTATGTTTACAGCACACACTACAAACCCTGTTCCATTTATTATAGTTAGCGAAGAATACAAAGACGCAAAACTCTATGAAGATGGCAAGCTTTGTGACATAGCTCCAACCTTGCTCGATATGATGGGACTTCCAATTCCACAAGAAATGAGTGGAAAAAGTTTGATTAATAAGTAAAACCCCGCAAAAACACTTGAAATTATTGTTTTTGTGTGATATAATCAATACCGTTAATGTTTAAATTTAACCTTTTAAGGAGATAATTATGGATATGCTAACCATGCTTATGGCAAATTTTTGGAACGTTTGGCACGGCGGCGTAAAGCAAGCTTTTCTTGTTGTAATGGCTGTTTGTGCAATATTTATAATACTTGTTGTCTTGTTTCAACCAGGCAACTCTTCAGGGGTAAGTGCCCTTGGCGGACAAACTGAAACGTTTTTAAGCAAAAATAAAGGTAAGACCTTTGAACATAAAATGAAAAAACTTACTGTTATTGCTAGCATAATTTTTGCAATTTTATGTATTGTTTTTGCGATTGTAACTTTACTCTACGCATAGAGAAAGATTTTGGTATAAAATGTTTATTAGGACGGTTCGCTTGATAGCACCGTCTTTTTTGTATAGCGAAAACCCCGTGTTAGACACGGGGTTCAAAAAAGGTTCAACCTATGATTCTTGAACAAAAAAACTCCTTTTGATATAATAAAGTTGAGGTCTGCAAACCCAACAAAAAATCAAAAGGAGGTCATCAAAATATGAATGACATACATAGTTTAGCACATTCGAAGTGGAATTGCAAATATCACATAGTATTTGCACCAAAATATAGGCGAGTTGCTATGCTTGGAGAAAAAGGAAGAGAAATCGGGGCAATTCTACGAGAATTGTGTAAATGGAAAGGTGTAAATATAATTGAAGCTGAAATATGTAAAGACCATATACATATGTTGCTTGAGATTCCACCTAAAATGTGTGTATCAGGTTTCGTAGGATACTTAAAAGGAAAAAGTAGTTTAATGATATATGAACGTTGGGGGAATCTCAAGTTCAAATATCGAAATAGAGAGTTTTGGTGTAAAGGCTATTATGTAGATACGGTAGGCAAAAACACCAAAGCGATAAAAGAATATATAGCAGGTCAGTTAGAAGAAGATAAACTAGGCGAACAGTTAAGGATAGATTATCCCGAAAGTCCGTTTAAGTAAATGCAAATGGCAGACCTCAATACCCTTGCTCAAGGGTGGCTAGTAACGTAGGGTTTCACCCGTAAAAGAAAAACCCCACGTTTGACGTGGGGATAATTATTATATTTTTATTCTATTTATTTAATTTCTGCTTGGCGCTTTTTCATCTTTCGCCAATTTATAAAGGTATAAGTATCGTTGACCAAAAATACGGCAAAACATATTACGATGGATAAATACTCTATGCTGGATATGGTTGCTATTGTCCATAAAACTATTAACACTATATCGTTAAAGCCATATGCCAAGGCTAGGAGTTCGCTTCTTCTAAAGGTATAATATCCCGCCAAAAAACTTGTAAAAATTGATATGGTGCTAACCATAAGACTTGCAGTATTTAAGGCTTTTAAAATAAAGTAAAATATTATGGTTACAATACCAGATAAGAAAAAGGAAAACACAATCTCTTTTTTGGTTAAATTGTTCACCCTAACTTCTGCCTTCCCCTTTTCAAAAGGGTTTTTAAGCCAAGATACTAGCGAAAAAATTGCCATAGGCAAAGTCATAAACGCATACGTTATAAGTTCACTATAATATCGAATTTCCCAAGAGATATAAGCGTAAAGAGCCGCAAAAATTATAATCAAAACTTGCCCCAAAGGATTGCCTTTAGCGCAAAGTATTAATGACGTCGTGCCGATTAAAGACGCTATCATATTGAGATAGTTCGACCTATCAAAAATCAAAAACGAAGTTAAAATAAGCGCGACTGAACTTACCCAAATTCCAATTTCTAGTTTTGTAAAATATCCTTTCTTTTTCATAATTACATTTATAAAAAGCATTTGAGTATATATCTTCAAAGACCTAACGATATATAAACAAATGCTTTTGCATTTTACTACCCGGTGGCAGTTTTTTATTTTATAATTTTATTGTTTAATTTATTAATATTTAGAACAATCCAGATATAATTCCATTTTCATCAACGTCAATCTTCTCTGCCGCTGGAACTTTTGGAAGACCTGGCATTGTCATAATATTGCCGGTTAGAACAACTATAAATCCTGCGCCTGCTGAAACTTTTAATGACCTAACGGTAATCTTAAAGTTTTCTGGTGCGCCAAGTTTAGTCATATCATCAGAGAAAGAGTATTGTGTTTTAGCGATACAAACAGGAAGAGAAGAAAATCCCAATTCCTCAAGCGTTTTGATTTGTTTCTTTGCCTCATCGCTAAAGATAACTCCGTCACCGCCGTAAACCTTTTTAGCAACACTTTCAATCTTTTCTGCAATGCTTTCTTCGAGTGAATAACTAAAGGTAAAGTCATTATCTTTTTCGCAAAGGCCAACCACTTCTTTAGCGAGTTCTTCGCCACCCTTTCCGCCGTCAGCCCAAACTGTTGATAGAACGACGTTTACGCCAAGCTCTTTGCACTTTGCAATAACGAGTTCAATTTCCTTATCGGTATCGGTTGGGAAACGATTTACTGCAACAACTGATGGAAGTTTATATACGTCCTTAATATTATGAACGTGGCGAAGTAGATTTGGAAGTCCTTTTTCAAGCGCTTCAAGGTTTTCGTTATTAAGTTCGGTTTTAGCAAGTCCGCCGTGCATCTTAAGCGCTCTAATGGTTGCAACGATAACTACTGCGCTTGGTTTTAAGCCTGCCATTCTACACTTAATATCAAGGAACTTTTCAGCGCCAAGGTCAGCGCCAAATCCCGCCTCAGTAACAGCGTAATCGCCAAGCTTTAACGCCATCTTGGTTGCCATAACCGAGTTGCAACCGTGCGCAATGTTAGCAAACGGTCCACCGTGAACAATAGCAGGCGTCCCCTCTAGAGTTTGAACGAGGTTTGGCTTAATCGCGTCTTTAAGAAGAGCCGTCATAGCGCCTTGTGCGTTAAGCTCGCCAGCAGTAACAGGCTTGTTATCGTAGGTGTAGCCTATAATGATATTTTTAATTCTTTCTTTAAGGTCGGTGATTGATGATGATAGGCAAAGCACAGCCATAATTTCAGACGCAACGGTTATATCGTAACTATCTTCTCTTGGAACGCCGTTGACCTTTCCACCCAATCCGTCAACAACAAAACGAAGTTGCCTATCGTTCATATCAACGCATCTATGCCAAGTAATTCTTCTTGGGTCGATGTTAAGGCTGTTGCCTTGATAAATGTGGTTATCTATCATTGCAGCGAGCAAGTTGTTTGCAGCGCCTATTGCGTGAAAATCGCCAGTAAAGTGAAGATTGATATCTTCCATAGGTATAACTTGCGCGTATCCACCACCAGCAGCACCACCTTTAACGCCAAAAACTGGACCTAACGATGGTTCTCTTAGCGCAACCATAACGTTTTTGCCTATTCTTTTTAAGCCGTCGGCAAGACCTATGGTCGTGGTGGTTTTACCCTCACCCGCAGGGGTTGGAGTAATTGCCGTAACGAGAATAAGCTTTCCGTTTTCTCTTTTGCTTTCCTTTAGAATAGAAAGGTCGATT
>JAFTSI010000018.1 GCA_017467345.1 Clostridia bacterium | reverse complement strand
CAGTTAGTTAAATCTTCGCTAACAACATGCCCCCAATGCATAGGTCCCCACTTGGTGTCGTGTGGATAGTATTGAAAGAACGCGTGGTATTTTCCCTTAAAGAAAACTAATCCGTTAGGGTCATTAATCCAACCTTTTTCGCCTGTGATATGGAAAGCGGGTTTTTTAATTAAAGTATCGTTCATATATGCTATTTCTCGCTTTTTTAATTTCTCCGCCCACAAAGTGGGCGGAAAGTTTATTTTGTTTTTGTTTTTTTATATTTTGCTATTATACGCAAGCAGGTATAAATCCATCAGGTGCGCTTTCTAAGTTTGCCCTAAAATCGTCAACTACAAAGCAACCATAACCACCACCGCCAGTTGAGTTGTCAACTACTCTAAAATAGCAATTTGCATCTTCGCCAGTATATTGATAGAAATACGAATTCATTCTCGTATCTAACTTACCATCAGCGTCGTTATAGAACCTTGCAACAACGGTGCCATCTAATTTGCATAATTCAATATATACATCATGGTTAATTCCACCACCTGCACCACCAAACTTAAATGATACATAGGTGTTTTGTTTTAATGCAAAGTTAGAACTTTGTAAATTACCCATTCCATTTTCGTAGTTGATGAAGTTGCCTTCGGGATTATAGTAGAAAGTGAATAAATTGTTACCATCTTTAGTATCGTTGTTAACATGATACCAACCTTCTTCTCTTTCTGCAGATAATACGCCACCTAATTTATCGCCTGAAGTCATATTCATAGACCAACCTGCAAGGTTGCCAGTTTCAAAACTTCCGTTTGCGATATGTCCTGCAGCATACTTGCAATCAACAGCCGTGTTAGTGCTATTAGCACCTTCTGGAACATTAGCATAGTGGGTTACAACATTATCAAATGATGCACAACCCCAACTATTCGTTGCATAGTCAACAAGTTGGATTCTAACAGTTCTGCCAGAGAAAGCAGTTAAGTCTGCATAGAATTGTTTAAGAATAGCATCTTCAAATTGAGTGTTGCGATATTTTGCAAGGATTTCGCCTGACACAGCATCAATTATAAGAACATAGCATTGTTCGTTTGATGCGCCACCAAGCATAAATGAAATCCAGTTGCTTCCACCAACCATAAAGGTTGAACTGGTGAGTGTTCCAACATTGCCTTCCATAAATTCGCCGTTCAAATCTTGAACGCCACTAAACAAGAAGCTACCATCTTTACCATAAGCAACGCCATTAAAGTAAGCATCTGCGTTAGTAACTCTACCGATATTGCCGTTGTTCCACCAACCTGCAAGTGAACCCATTTCAAAGCCACCATTAGTTAAATCGTAAATAGTTTTAGGTAATGCGTAAGAAACTGGAACTGCAAGGTTAAAGTTTTCGGGTTCGGTTTTGTAGAAAGTTACAAAATCATCAACGAAGAATAAGCCGTAGCCACTATCTGCGTTGTCGCTTAATCTAAAGTATACGGTTTTGCCCATAAACTCTTGTAAGTTAACTTTGTAAGGAACTAAGGTGCAACCACTCTTAATGCCATCAGTTTTTTCTTGCCAAGCATTATTAAAGTATCTTGCAAGAATATTGCCAGTTGATGCTTCAACAACATCAATATAGCAGTATTCGCCATCTCTCATTGCGCCAAGTTTATAGGTAGCAAAACCACTACCACCAACCTTAAAGGTTGAACTGGTTAAAGTTCCTACTGATGCTTCGCTTGCACCCGGTGCATAAGCAGAGAACATCTTTTCGCCTACCATACCAAATTCAAAACCACTTGCACTTTCAATGTCGTTAAGCCAGTAATGAGTAGCAGTATCAATATCGCCGATATTACCAACTTTGGTCCAGCCAGTTAAACCATCTTCAAAACTACCGTTTTCAAGAACGAACTCTGATTTTAATTTTTGAACTTCGCTCTTAAAAGAAGATACTTCTTGATAGCCACCTAAGCCATCTTCTTCCATTTCTTTGATAAATGCTTGAACTAATTGAATACCACCATCTGCATCATAAGAAGTTTCAAACTCAACTTCGTGAACGATAAGTGATAAGTTTTCGTATTCTGCGTTAGCATAAATATCTTTAGCATATAAAGTGCTTTCGCCACCAGCAGTAGTAAGAGTAACGCCTTCGTAGTAGGTTGAAGTTTTTGCGTTTTCTAACTGAGTGCTGTCAATTTTATTTCCGTTTAAAGTGTAGTCATAGCCTATATAGTAAAGTCCGTTTTGATTAAGAATAGCATCATCAAAAGCCGAAACAAGTAGCATATACTTGCCGTCTGTTGAAAGTTTTGACTTAATTTCTTTAACGGTGTTTGTATCGTTTCGCCCTTCAAGTTCGGCAGCAAATGCCGTGTAAACGCCTTTGGTTACAAAAGAACTACCGTCTTTTTTATCGTTGCCACCAAAAAGTGAAAAGCCTAAAACTGTGAAAGCCGAAAACAACACGATAAGTAATGAAATTAAATATTTTTTTACCGATTGATTTTTCATTTTCCTTTTCTACCTTTTTTTAATTTGCGTTGAAAGAATCTTCTTTCGTTGGTTTACCAGGTGGGTTAATGCCGTTACCGTTAGTAGCGCCATCTTCGTTGCCCCCTGATTCGGTTTGGTTGTCATCACCTGTTTGTTCTGTTTGTTGACCGTTTGAATTGCCACCATTAGGGTCGCTTGGGGTATTACACCCAACAAAGGCAATCGCAAAACAAATAGACAATATAAGTGCAATAACAGTTAGCCAAATCTTTCTCATAACTCTGGCTCACTTCCAAGCACTTGCCAACCCCCGATTTCGTCGTAAGTTCCTTCCGTTTTAAACGGCGACGATGCAAGCATTACATCTTCTCCAAACTCATAGAGTTCAACTTCAACCTTTTCGTAACGCTTTTTTGCATTAACTCCGTTTAGGGCTATGTTTTCCTTAAACATAATTTTCCTCCTATAAGGTGCTTAATTTATTCTCAATGAGATTTGCCGTTGCAGGCAAATCTCCAACTTGAGCGTAATTTGTTATGAAACTGTCTACTGCTAAACAGCCCCATGCTTCGGTAGCATTATCTACTACCCTAATGTAAACCGTTTCACCGATAAATGCAGTTAAATCGGCTTTGTATAAGAACATTCTACCTTCGTTAGTATCGGCCTCATCATTGTGGTATTTTGCAATAACTGTGTCATCAGCATCATTTACAATTTCAATATAACAGTTTTCGTTATATCCACCACCAAGTTTAAAGGTAATGTATCCACAACCACCTACTTCAAAGGTTGAACTGGTTAATGTTCCCGTTGCGGCTTCAAAACTACCTGATACATCTTCAATACCAGTAAACAAGAACCTACCGTCTTTACCATAAGGCTTGTTAGCATTTTTCCAGAACACATCTTGTTCTGAAACATAACCTATTTCAGTAGCGCCAGCAGTTTTTACTAATGTCCAACCGGTAAGGTCGCCACTTTCAAAGTCGCCGTTCAATACTTGATATGGGTCATTTTCGCCAAGCACTTCATCAGGTAATGGTAAAGGTTTAATATCTACTGCAAGGTTTGCATCTGTAGGAACGCCTGCAAGTTCACGATAATAGGTTACAAAACTATCTACGGTGATAAGTCCCCAACCGCTTGTTGCGTTATCAACAACACGGATTTTAAGGCTTTGACCCATAAACGCTGAAAGGTCTGCTTTATACCAAACCATATTAGCAAGGTTAGAGCCGTGGTTGATAGTTCCTGTGCCTTCGTCGCAGAATAATCTATTAGCAAATCTTGCAACTTCTACTTCGGTTGTTGCATCAATAATAGAGATGTAGCATTGAAGTGGGTTTCCACCACCACCTAATAAGAAGGTGATATAACCACTACCACCAACGGTAAACGCTGAACTGGTAAGTGTGCCTGTGTTAGTTTCAAGAACGCCTGCGCCTTCATTTACGATACCACTAAATAAGTGTTTGCCTTTCTTGTTGTAAGGGAAGTTTTGTCCCCACCAACCGTATGCGTCGGTAACAATACCGATTTTTCCACCATCAGTAGACCAACCAGTAAGGTCGCCAGTTTCAAAGCCACCGTTTACTACTTGATATTCGCTTTCAGGCATAGTGTCTTCATCAATTTTAACTGCAAGGTATGCTTCGCTTGTGTAATAAATAGGTCTTTCTTCCCAGTAGGTTTGAACACTATCTAAAACGATACAACCCTTTTCTTCAGGTGTTGAGTTTGTGTCAACTACTTCAATACGCATAGTTTCGCCGATATATGCTGAAAGGTCTGCGTAGTATTGAACCATATTAAGAAGTCTTAATCCGTTAGGAACATATGGGAAGTGTTGGTCTTTAAACTTAAAGTTAGAATACTTTGCAACTTCAATCCATTCGTTGCCTTGCTTAATCATAAATCTTAAATAGGTTGCGTTATTATCCATACAACCACCAAGTTTGTATGTTACATAACCAGAACCACCAAGCACGAATTCACTTGACCTTAACACGCCTGTTGCAGATGGCAAATATTTACCGTAGTGGTAATTTCCATCACGCGAATAGGTAATGTTTTCGTTCCACCAAACGCTTTCGGTGTTAACACCTTCGTTAGAGAAAGCATCACCACTAACAATTGTCCAACCTGCAAGTGAGCCAGTTTCAAAGCCACCATTTGCAATTTCGTATTGTGATGGTGCAGTTGCCTCTGTTACATAGTTAACAACTTTGGTGTAAAATGGTCCTTCGGCTTGAGCCTCTGCATCTTGACCTATTCTAATATCGTCTACTGCAAAGTAGCCATAGTAATAACTATCATCATTATCAACAATTCTAATGTAAGCAGTTTCGCCTGCATAATCCCTTAAATCAAGGGTATATTTATAGAAGTTGTCGGTGTTATATACGCCTGATTCATATCTGCCAGGAATAATATAACTTTCGGTGTGTTCGTGGAAGTAATCGTTGTGTTGAACGGCAACAAGTTTATCGTCGCTTTTGGTGTAAACACCAAAGTAGCACAATTTTTCTTTTGCTTTTAATGGCGCGTTGGTATCTTTACCAACCATTTTAGAACCACCTGCAAGTTTAACAGAAATAATTCCATCAGCAGGGATTATAAAATCGGTTGAACGGATTGCGCCAGTTCTTGCACCCGAAAACTTTCCGTGGTAGCCTTTACCAGTTAAATACCAGTTACCAGTTTGTTGAATTGATAAAAGGTTATTGTTTTCATCATTTGCAAAGGTAAAGGTTTTATCGCTTGCGATACAATCATCATTAAAAGCATCACCACTTTCTATCGTCCAGCCAGAAAGGTTGGTAGATTCAAAACCACCGTTGAGTATTTCTACTGCAACGCCGTTTTCAGGTTCACCATCCCCTTTATCACAACCAACTAAACCGATTGAAAAGCATAATGCACATAATACGCTTAAAAGTATTAAAAGTTTTTTCTTCATCTTTTCTTTTCCTCCTTTTAAGCACCTAAGTTACCGTTGTTGCCGTAGTATGCAGGCGTAACAGTATCTCTATACGCGCTACCCATACGGTAAATGGTAAGTTCTTTAACAGTTAAGTTTGCACCATTGTCAAATACCCTTACATAGTCAGAATCGCCATACTTAGGATATATTCTTGTGGTGAAACTCATAACTCCATCAACATAAACTTCAAGCATTGAACGGTCTAATAAAATAATTACTTCGTATTCATTTTTAACGCGTTCCCAAACATGGCTTGGTTGCTTGTTTACATAGTCAAGAAGTGACGATTTATTTCTTTCAATATAAACGCCGTTGTTTGCAAACCTAATTTCAGTTCTTTCGGTTTGTCCGTTTACCGTGTTAGGATTAAACCTAACCATAAATCCACCCATATATTCTGAAGAATTAGGATTGAGTTCTATCTTTGCCCTAATTTCAAGTAAATCGCCACGAATATTTGATATTTCAGCGTTTACTTCTTGAGCAGATTTGCCTTCGCCAGAATAAGTATATAATGTTTCTTCTCTCAAACTTTCAATTTCTTTAATAGGTTCACGAATAACTTCCGTTCCATCATCACTTAAATGAAGTTCAAGTGGAATAGCAAAGTTATGTGCCCAACCTGCAGTTGCGTTTTGAGCAGTTCCTGCATCTTTACCTTGAGCAATCGCGTAAATTACAGTTCTGCCTTGTTCGTATGCAGTTTTCCCGCCTGCGATATCTTCTTCGGTTAAGTAGCAGTATCCGTTTTGACCAGTATAGATACCTCTACCCATATCAAATAGTTTAGGTTTATGGTCATCTGGAATAAATCTGCAAGTAGCCTTATCAAAAGTGCCTATCCAGTAATAACATTCTACGATAAATCCATCAACGGTGTATTGTGGGCAATCAAATAAAATGTATTTGGTTTGAGAGCCATCTTTAGTGGTAATAGGTAGCATTACTACACATTCCCAGTGCGCGCCTTGTTCGGGGTAAGCACCTAAATCGCATTCGTATAAGAATCCACGGTAATCCCATTCACGCATATCTTTAGAAGTATACACATTGGCAGAACCACCTCTGCCTATGATTGAAGTTGAAACCATCATATAGTAAGTTCCATCATCATACCAAACAAATGGGTCACGGAATTGTTCTCTTTCGCCTTGCGAATCATCACTTGGTTGAGTAATTACAACCTTATCTTCAACTATCCAGTCGCTTAAATATGGGTCGGTTGGGTCAGCAGGGTGCGCAAATGCGATATTTTGGTTACTCCAAGTGTGAGTGTTAGTTCCTGCCGTAATAGCAAGCCATGGAACTCCATCAGGACCTATACAAGCGCCACCAGTCCAAACACCTTCGGGGCAAATGCCTTTGGTTGGAACTACTGCGTCTTTAACATATTCCCAGTGTATCATATCATCACTAACAATGTGTCCCCAACGGATTTGATACCAGTATGGACCTGCTGGGTTATGTTGATAGAACACATGATACTTACCATTAAAGTAGAATGGTGAGTGTGGTTCGTTCATCCAAACTGCAGGTGGCAATGCGTGGTATTGTGGGCGATATCTATCACCTTCGTATACCGAAGAATCAAGCATAACATCTTTGATGTTAAGTTCTGGGTGATTGCCTTCAAAATCGTTATCTTTATATACACTTTGAACTTCCTTTGGAGAAAGCGCAGAAGAATATACTCTAACTTCGTCCAAAAGCCCTGAAATCATTTGTTGCTTAACACCAAACTCAATTCTTGGGTTGGTGTATGCACCTATAATAAGGGGTTCTTCAGAAGAAATGATTTTGGTTGATGCAAGTTCGGGTAAAATACTTTCGTATGATTTTACGCCGTTATAATATAATGCAATATAACCTGTGTTTCCATCAAAAGTTACTGCTATGTGCGACCACTCAAACAAGGATAATGCGTTAATGGGGTCATAAAAACCTACCATTACATCTTCATCAGTTTCAGAGTTATGTAATGCCATTTGTATTCCCCATACGCCAAGTCTACCATAGCCTAAAAGGAAACCTTCGCACATTTCAATATCACCCTTACCGATAACGCCAGTAAGTTTATAGTGACCTCTTGCACTACTTTCGCCGTTATACATTTCAACATTTTCAAACACTCTTGGAGCAACCCAAGCAGAAAGGGTTATTGCGCTACTTGGTGTTCTAAAATCGTTGTTAACTATTCTTGTAGAAAACCCGTCCATATAAAGCGATTTGCCTTTAACACCTGGTTTTCTCAAAGGGTCGTTAGATGGCTTGAAAAGGTTGGCTTGGTTAGAGTGGTTGAAAACATAACTAATGTTATAGTCTTTTCCACTGACCGTTTCTTTAGCCGTTGAACCTTGTGTTTCATCAAGCGTATACTCAAGCGCAAGGGTAGAAACGCTTTCGCCATCTCCACCATTGCCACCGTCGCCGTTATTACAACCAGTAATGAACGGGCAAGCGAGCATTACGCCACTCATCATTAAAGTTATAAGTCTTTTAAATTTCATAATTCCTCTCACTACATTTTAAGTCCGGCAGTGCCGAAGCCTTGAACAATATATTTTTGTGCCGCTACATATATAACGAAAATAGGTATACTTGTAACGATAAGCGAAGCCATTATTTCGCCTGTGGTTATTCCTTCAATGCTTTGAATTGTTGTTAAAGCCGATTGAATAGGATAAAGTGGCCATTCACCTTCGCCAGGGGCAGGTAAAATCATTGAAGGCCAGAGATAATCGTTCCACACACCTATAAAACAGAACACCGCAACGGTTGCGATTATAGGTTTTGAAAGTGGAAGTATTACCTTGAAGAATACGCCCATTGTGTTTGCGCCGTCAATTCTTGCCGCTTCTTCGTATTCTTTGGGAACGCCTTGGAAAAATTGCATAAACAAGAATATATTGAATATGCTTATTGACGCAGGTAAAATTATACCGATTACTGATGCCGTTTGCTTTAATCCAAGCATTACTTTTACTATTGAGTAAAGTGGGATTATTGATGTTTCCACAGGAACTACTATTAAGAAGATTATCATAAATGATAAAAGCCTTTTTCCAGGGAAAACAAGTTTAGCCATTACATAGCCTGCCAAACCGTTTATCAATACATTAAGCACAATTACAATGCCTGCATAAAGGAAACTGTTAAGCGCGTATCGCCAAATACCGTAGTTTGTGAAAACGCTCTTATAGTTATCAAGCGCCGTGCCTAAGTTAGTAAAATCTGGCAAGAACATTGAAATTGAGCCTGCGCTTGCGGCATATGCCGATTCGCTTTTTGTTGAAGTTGCAATCATATAGATTATAGGGAACAAGAATATTAGCGATAAAATTATTCCTACTATATGGTAAATAACTTCTTTAACGGTGTGTGATGCAGGTTTTTTGTTAAGTTTAAAGTTAGGCAAATCTTTAATTAAGTTCTTATCCATATTACTTCTTCTCCCTTAACAAATGTCTTTGCAAGAATGTTACACCACCGATAAATATGGTCATCAAGAATGCTACTGCCGAAGAATAACCTACCCAGCGATAGGTATAACCTTGCGTATACATATAATACGAAAGCGTAACGGTATGGTCTTGATACCCCGTCATAAGCATAGGTTGAGTTAATATTCTGCACGCGCCTATGAACACGGTAATAATTATGTATACAAAAGTTGAGCGAAGCCCCGGCCAAGTAACGGTGGTAAACTTTTTCCACGCGCTTGCCCCGTCAAGTGATGCCGCTTCGTATAATTCCTTTCTAATGTTTGAAAGCCCTGAAAGGAAAATAAGCATTTGGTATCCACAACCTTGCCACGCACTAAGTATTATAATGCAAATCATTGCGCTATTCGGGTCGCGTAGCCAGTCTCTTGGCTCTGCGCCGAACACGCCAAGTATAGAATTCAAAAGCCCCGTTTCGCTTGGGCTTAATATTTGTAGCCACAAATACGAAGTAACCGAAAGCGAAATAACTACTGGTGCAAAAAAGCATACTTTGAAAATCTTTGCGCCCTTTCCAGGTCTATTAACAAATATCGCAAGTCCAAGAGCAAGACCTATTTGCAAAGGAACTACACCCACCACGAAAATAACTGTGTTTTTAATTGCGTGGTAAAGTGTTCCCCTTTCGCCAAGTTCGGCAAAGAATTGCTTAAAGTTTTGAATATCAATAAACTTTATGTCGTTTGGTTTTAACAAATAGTAGTCGGTAAAAGCATAGCCAAGCGAATACAAAATAGGAAGTAAAATAAACAAGAAAGCAAGTATTATTGCTGGCAAAAGCATTAGATATGCTGTTGCTGATGATTTTACCCTATACACTTCTTTTCGCTTTTTTGCCGTTACTATATCAACTATAGCAATAACGGCAAACACGGCTAAAAATACCGCTAAAATTATTAAGGTAGTGCCTAACATTTTAATTTCGTCCTAAAAAATTATCTTAATTGTTGAAGTCTGTTCATTTCTGTTTGTAAGGTGTTAGTTGCGTTAGCAAGTAAGTCGCTTACATTACCGGTGCCAAGCCCAGAAATAACTTGGTTGAAACTTGTTGTGAAAGTTGGATAAGCAACGGTTACAGGTCTTTCTCTACCAGTAAGTTCAAGTTGTTTGAGTAAGGTATGTTCTGGTGAACCTACTTGATAGTTGGGGTTAACCGATTTACGAACAGGAATCATACCCGTTGCATCAGTAATAGCCTTTGAACTTTCAGGAGAAGTAAGATATTTGATAAGTTCAATTGATGCGCTCTTATCTGGGTGGTGGTTAGCAGTAATACCAAACGACCAACTTCCCGTTGCGCTTGCTTTTGCAGAGCCTTGTGGGTATGGCAATAAACCCCAGTCATCTCTACTTGCAAAATAATCTCTATATTTGTTATCTAAATCTGGAATAGTCCAACCAGAAGATAAATACATACCAACTTTTTCGGTAAAGAAATCGGTTGCGCCGATTGAATATGAAGTGTATCCTGCGCTAATTAAATCTTTAATGAATTGGAAACCACTTGCAGTTTGGGGAGAGTTAAAGTATCCAGTTGCAGTGTATCCATCTGCAGAAGTGAAACTACCACCTGCTGCGTAAATAATAGGATATAAAAGGTAAGGTGCCATTTCATCTTTTGTAGCATCTATTCTCATATCTACTGGGATTTTGCCATAGTCTTTTAATTTTTGGCAAACTTGCTTAAATTGGTCAAAAGTCCAAGGATTTTCTACGGTGTAGCCAGAAACATTAATTCCTGCCGCACTAAAAATCTTTTTGTTGTAGAAAAAACCTGCGCTTGATTCTTGAATAGGTAAGCCGTATAATTTGCCGTTATATTTATTTAATGAATAGAAATCGGCTTGGGTTTCAGCATCAATAAGCGAAGAAATATCGTAAAGCAAGCCTGAATTTGCATAAGATGCAGTATTAGGTGCGTCAAAAGTAACGATATCTGCAAGTGTTCCTTCAACTTGGTTATTTAAAAGTTCGGTTTCATAACCAGATGCGCCTGCACTTCTTGCCTTAAATGATGGCGACGCTTTAATCTTTCTATCTTTGTATTCAAGGTTAAAAGCGTCAATTCTCTTTTGATATGCTTGACCTTCGGTAGATGATTTATCCACATGGAATAAAATCTTTACAATGGTGTTGCCATCGGTATCAACTTCACCGCTATCGCTTTCAGTATTTCCGCCACCACAGGCAACCAAACTGAAAAGTGAAAGAACTACCATAAGCATTGCTACAATCGTTCTAAAAAGTTTTTTCATTTTCGTTATATCTCCTTTATCAACTATTTAGTGGTTTTCCCAAGCACAAAACGGGTTGTAAGCACCGTTCTTGTTGCCGTTTCTTCACCACGAATTTTTTTAATAAGTAATCTAATAACTTGCCTTGCCATTTCTTCAACGGGTTGTTCAACCGTTGTTAAAGAAAGGTTATGCCATTGCCTAAACACGCCGTCGTAAGAAACAATTTGCAAATCTTTAGGGATTTTCTTATTCATTTCTTGCGCCGTTTCGTAAAACACTTGCGATAGCGAATACCCCGAAACAAAAACCCCATCGGCATCGCCAAACTTTTCCATAAAACTTGTAGCCACCGATTTTTCTTCGCCGTGTTCCATTACTTCGTTAACTATCATAGGCGTTAAGCCATATTCGTTAACTACATCTAAATAGGCGCGTTCCCTTTCGCTAACTTCACTCTTAACAAGTGGTTTAGACCCTAAAAATCCAACCTTTTTGCAACCGCGCTCTATCATATACTTTAAAGCGTCTTTAGTTGCGTCGTAGTTGTTTGAAGTTACATACGGAGTGTTTCCATCAAACGACCTGTCAATTGAAACTATCGGGCAACCTTCAAGGTCAATGCCTTCGTGTTCGTAGTGAGTAACGAAAACTGCCCCGTCTACTTCTCTTCTGTGTATTCTTTCAATAATTTCTCTCTCTTTATCAACCCTTTGTTGAGAAGATACAAGTATTACTGAATACCCAAACCTATCTGCCTCATCTTCAACATAGTAGGCAAGTTTTGCGAAAAACGGGTGGTCAACTATAGGCACTAAAAGTGCAATGTTTCGCGTTTCGTTTCTACGCAACCTTGATGCCATACGGTTTGGAGTATATTTTAATTGTTTCATTGCTTGCTTAACTTTTATGCGTTTGCTTTCTATAACCGACTTTTCGTCGTTTATAACGCGTGATACCGTTCCAACGCCAACGCCTGCAAGTTTTGCAACATCTTTAATCGTTACCGACAACTTTGTTTCTCCTTTTTTTAATCAAAAGAATTGTAGTAACAGTTGCGCCTGCAACTAATACTGCGCCACCAACTGAAAGACCTATGATAAGACCAAGGCTTGCTCCACCATTATCGGTAGGTGCTAAAACTTCTTCTTTTGTGGTTAATTCAGTTTCGGTTACCTTAACGGTTACCGTTTGATTGCCGTTAATAGTTAAAGTGTTATCGCCTGCGTTAAGCACGCTTGCAAACAATGTTAAGGTGCGATTTTCAACCTTATATTGTTCGTTTGTTAAAGCCGTGCCGTTAAGTGATACTGATGTTAATGCAACATTTCCTAAATAAATTGATGCATTTACACCCTTTTGAACGCTTACTCCCTTAATTTGAGTTGCAGGAATAGCCGTTACATTAATGGTAAATTCGTAAGTAGATAAATGTCCAACTGCCTTAAACACATATTCGCCAACGGTTAAGTTTTCAAAGTATTGTGGGTTAAGGCTAAGT
Source organism: Clostridia bacterium (assembly GCA_017467345.1). GTDB lineage: Bacteria > Bacillota > Clostridia > Christensenellales > Borkfalkiaceae > UBA1259. The sequence goes on along the minus strand of JAFTSI010000018.1, from coordinate 21,967 downwards.
GTTTTGCCAGATGATGTATAGAATGCTGGGCTTACTAACGAATTGTTTAAGGTTTTGTTATAAACTGCAGTAATGCCTTGGAAAGAATCGCCGTTGATTGCAATGTTTCCTATACCTGCATATTGATAAACAATATCTTCCATAAGGATTATAGACTTAAATGTTGCAGTTCCACTAAACACATTAAGACCAAAATAACCTTCGGTGGGTTCACCTGCGCCAAGCGTTACATCTATAATTTTATTTCCGTTAAGGAAAACTATCATCTTCGTGCCTTCAAGTTCAACTTTTAACACGATATTATCTAATGGAATATCTGCGCCAACTCTTGCAATTTCACCATTTTTAGACCAAGATTTAACTACCTTTTCGTTTCTATCGTAGTTTACGATTATGTAGTTAGACATATCTTCTTCTGCCCTTAAAATAACTGCGGCAGCCGTTGCATCAAGTGAGAATGAAACTGCACAAGTAAAGTCTTGACCAGAACGGCTTGACAAGATATATCCGTCGCCAGATGGAGTGTGTCCTACAAGTGAGTTGTTTTTAGAAATCCAACTACCTGCGATAATTCCATCACTATTAAATGGTAAATCGCTTGAAAAACCACCTGCGTTTACTGTTACGCTAACCATTTTAATAATGTCGCCACTAACAACTTTAATGGTTGCGCTACCAACTGCAAGGGCAGTAACTTTTACGCCACCAACGATAGGTGTTAAACTGATAATGCCGTTTCCACTTTCAATTGACCAATCAACATCTTCGCCAGAAGTAGAAAGCGCAGTAACAGTTTTCATTGTGGTAACAGAAGTGTCAAGTTCAACACTCTCTGTGCTAACATAAAGCACGGTTTCGCCGTCAACAGGTGCTTCTAAACGCCAAACTGTTGCAATTTCTTTAATGGTTAAACTATCAACAGTTACATCACCACTTGCAGAGATTTCAATTCCGTTTGCATATGGCGAAGAAAGTGTTACTAAATAGAAGGGAATCTTAAAGTCTTCGCAGAACACTTCAATACCACCGTTATCAACTAAGATATAGAAGTTTTGTGCGCCACTACTTCTTGCGCCAGAATTAAATCTAAAATGGTAATCTTTAATACTTAATCCTGCGTCTGCAGTATGTATTCTGTCTGCAAAATAGCCTTCGGTTGCGTTCCAACCTATTTCGGTATATTCGTCGTCGCTTACATTTACTTTAATGCTAAATGCCTCATCATTAGGGTTAGTAACTGCAACTTGCATTTCGTAAATGTGGCTTGTTAAGTTATTAATCACAACAGGAGTAGAAGAAGTAACTGCTAAATCCGTTGCGCTATATTTTAATGTTTTTGTAAACGCCGTTGATTCTTTGGTGATAGGCGTTTGAGTTAAGATATAATCGTTAGTTCCATCAGGAACGATATTCCAAATAACAGGAATAGTGAAACCACCACCGTTCCAAGGATGCCTTGCTTCACGATAAATACCTGCATCAGTAGTTGCAGGAACACCTGCAAACCAACTAAGAGAAACGGTTTTGCCAAAATATGCGCTTGCGTTATCTCTTATTGAGAAAGTTTGGGTTGCGTATGAATCAGGACCAAAATCCATCTTTCTAAAATCGGTTTGGTCAATTGCGCCACCATCTTTATCGGTAAAGGTAAGGTTAGTTCCGTCGTAAGACATTTTAGTTAAAATGTATTCCCTTGCCGTTAAGGTGATAATGGTGAACACTTCGCCGTCGCTTGCTTCCATAGTAACAACATCAGGGCATTCTGGCGCATAGCACTCAAACTTGGTTGCATATGTCCAGTTCAAAAGGTCGGTTGACTTTAAGAACCAAACTCTGTTTTCTTGTTGACCGGTAAGAGCCATACCCCAAGCAGTAGTTTTTCCATCTTCTTCAGCAATAGGGAATATTTTTGGGTCACGGCAAGCAACTTTATGATAAATATCATCTGGACCAGTTGCCACAGTTTGTGGAATAAGTTTACGCTTGGTCCAAGTCATACCACCGTCGTCACTTGACATAATCATTTGGTCTTGCATACCACCATCACGGGTGTAGAAAGCAATAATACCATTACCACTTCCGTTAGGGAACCAGTTTTCAGTGTCAATTGCTGCGCTATCCCCTAATCTATATTCGTATGCACTACCCGACCACATATAGCCGTTACCCGTTCCCCAGTCTGCATCAGGGAATAAGCATATAGGCAACAATTCCCAGTGAGCAAGGTCGGTGCTTCGTGCGTGTCCCCAATACATATCGCCCCAGTCTTTATTAAAGGGGTGGGTTTGGTAGTATAAGTGGTAATAACCATCAAAATATACTAAACCGTTAGGGTCGTTGTTCCAATGTGCGTATTGCGAATAGTGGAATTGATTTCTATATAATTCGGTGTAATAAGAATAGTCGCTTAATCCAACGAAAATGTTTTTGAACTCTACATTTGCGTTAAAGCAGTTATAACCAATAAAACCACCTTCATAACTTTCACCAGCAGGTAAAAGAGCAAGTTCATCAAGCACGATATCGTTATCTACGCCAAATCTACGAATATTATCGGCATAAAACTCTGCGTGAACACCGTCTGTTTCAGGCGAAACGATAACCTTTAATTGAAACTCACCAAGAGTTGCAACTTTGGGGTTAACTAATCCTGCTTCGCTTGCAGTCATTTTATCGTTGCCGATAAAATAATCGGTTAAAAGTTCAACAGGTCTAATTTCAATGCCATCGTGGAAGAAATATAAAAGTTTTACACGGTTTGCGTGCCTATCAATATTGAAAACCCAGTAGTGTGAGTTTTCTTCTGCACCAAACACTAAACCTGCCGCTTGTCCGTCGTTAAAATTAACGGTTGCGGTGTAAACAAACCTTTCATCTACTTCGTAAGAAGTTTCGGTTAAATCAAACTTGTCGGTAGCACTTTGCATTGAATGTGCTTTTGCAGTTGCAGGAGCAAGTGAAAAAACAATAGCAAGCGCAAAAAACACCGTTGCAATTATTGATAAAAGTGTAATTTTAATTGATTTCGTTTTCATACTCATCTCTTAATCCGTTTATTTTTTATAAATAGTTTTTTATTGTTTCTATGTCGGGCAAGTTGTCAATTGCGCCCTTACCCAAGGTGTTAAGCGCACCGCTAATGTTTCCAAACCTTAGCGCCTTGCTAAATATCTTTTCGCTAAACTCACTTTCTTTATCAAGCCTTGATAAAACACCTGCAAAGAAAGCGTCGCCTGCGCCAGTAGTGTCTATCGGTTTAACACTTATTGATGGAACTCTTTCGCTCTTTCCAAAGTATCGCCACTCACTACCTGCCCCGCCCAAACTTATAAGCACTAACTTTTCTTTGAGCGCGCTTTCAATATAGTCTCTGCCAAAAATCTCAACTTCATCTTCGCTAAACTTAACTATATCGGCTTTTTCTAAAACTGTTTTATAAGTTTTTATCGCGTGGGTTAAACTTCTAAACACATCTGTTCTAAAATTAACATCAAAGGCAACCCTTTTCCCTAACGCGTGCGCCCTATCTATAATGTCTAAGGCATAGTCAACGCATTTTTCATCAGCAAGCATTAACGAACCCACAACCACCGTGTCTACCTTTTCAATCAGTTCGTTTGAAACAGGTGGCATATCGTAATCTGCCGTGTTTTTTCTGTAAAAGCAAAACGACCTTTCGCCCTCTTCGTTTAATTCAACAAATGCAAGCGTTGTATTTTTATCTTTGCACTTTTTAATGTTTTCGGTATCTAAGCCAAACTCATTTGCAAAGTCAATTAAAAAGTTTCCTATTAGGTCATCACCAACGCTACCACAAAACTTAACATCACAACCAAACTTTTTAAGTCCACAAGCAACATTAAAGGGTGCGCCACCTGCCTTTCTTTCATATTTAACTTTCTTACCGTTTACTTCGCCTATCATATCGGCAAGTATTTCACCTATACAAAGTATCAATTTTCTTTCTCCATCTCTTGCGCCTCTTCACTTTTGTTAAGCGCAACAATTTCTCTTATAATCAATATCACCGCTCTTACCATAAGCACTACAAAAAATGCTACTATCGGCAACATTGTAATTAAGTTCTTTTGCACAAAAAACGCAAGTATTACCGAAATTATTCCTGCAAATAATGCCGAATAATGTGTAAACGAGCCAACCGTTTTAAGCACACTACTAAATGTGGGCAAGGTTTTTATTCCTTTAAGGTTTAATATTGAGTTAACTATTAAAGCAACAACTATAGGCATTATTGCTATAAAAGGTATTAACCTTAATATATTCATAAAATATATATAGCCACTCATATCTATTAGCGAAGAATATGCGCTAAAAATAAATGCATCTGCGCCACTTTCGGTTTTTTCTATATTGCCGTCGCTAAGTCCGTTATATAATCCGTAAAAGGCAACATTTATTCCCCTTTCCGTTTCAAATGAGCCTATAAGCGAATCATCAAACAAAATTAAGACCTTTGCGTTTTTGCCGTTTATGTATTCGTGATAGTAGTAGTTCCTAAGTAGTGGAACTTTTGAAACGCTTTCATAGTTAGATATTGATGGATAGTAGTTTTCAAAGTATAACGAATATATTTGCAGGCGATATTCATTTACATCAATTTCGCCACTACCGAAAGCCCCGTTTATTTTGTCAAGGCTTGCTTTTGCGCTTTCAATACCTAATAAATATGTTTTATAACTTTCGGTATCTAAATCGGTAAGCACCTTTTCTTCGCAAAGGTATTTAAGCCTAAACTCAAAGTTATATTTTGCGCTTGGCGCAAGGCTTAAATATTCTTCATACGATATTTCCGTTTGGCTACCGTCTATCGCCACGCAGTATGCATAGTAATTAGCAAGCGAATTAGATGGCCTTGTATCTACAACTAAACCGTATCCATTTTTAGAATAAATATCGCTATCGGCTTGCGACTTAAAGGTATCTACCTTTACGCTTTTAGAAAAATCATTATCGCCTTTAGCAACTTTAATCTTTCCGTTTTCTACCGTTATATCAAGCGCGTTTTCACTTGCGATAGCGTTCCTTACAACCGACTTAAAACCTTGTGAGTTTTTATAGTGCGTTTTAAATGGCAACGAATCGCCAAGCGACATTGAACAACCAAGCAATATAAATGCAAGTATTAACGATATTAAAAAGTTCCATAGTCCTCTGTTTGCGCCATCTTTAGCGATATTGTCGTTAAAAAAGCCCAAACCGAAGAACTTTAACCATTTTTTCATAAATTAGTTTCCGTATTCCTTGCCCATTAATGAAATCTCTGTTTCTCTATCAAATAGGTGAACATATTTCTCATCAAATGCAATATTTAATTTATCGCCACTCTCTAAATTAGTTCTTCCAGCAACGCTTACTATTGAATCTTGTTCACTTCCGCCCATCTTAACGAAAAGTTGAGTGGTGTTGCCCAAAACTTCTTTAATTGAAAGTGTAGCCGAAAGGCCTTTTTCTGCAACCGATAGGTTTTCGCCCCTTATTCCAAGCCATACTTGGTGTTCTTTGCCGTCTAAATATTCTGGAACGATTTTCCTAAGTTTATCAAGAGATAACTTTATGCTTTCTTCATTAGCAAACTTAACAATTAAACTCTTGCCATACTTTTTAATGGTGGCTTCTAAGAAGTTCATTTGTGGAGTTCCTATAAATCCTGCAACAAACTTGTTTTCGGGGTAATCAAATAGGTTGGTTGGCGTGTCAATTTGTTGAACAATACCAAGTTTCATAACAACTATTCTTGTTCCCATTGTCATTGCTTCAATTTGGTCGTGCGTTACATAAATGAAAGTGGTTTTTAATTGATTATGTAACTTAACTATTTCCGAACGCATTGCCGTTCTTAATTTTGCGTCAAGGTTTGAAAGTGGTTCGTCAAGCAAGAATACCTTTGGTCCACGAACCATTGCTCTACCAAGCGCAATTCTTTGGCGTTGACCACCCGACATTTCTGCAGGCTTTGTATAAAGCAATTCTTCAATACCCAAAATCTTTGCAGCCCATTGAACTTTTTCATCAATTTGTTCTTTGGTCATATGCTTCATCTTAAACACAGGCATTTTAGTAGATTGCAATTTTTCAAGTTCTGCCTTCTTTTCTTCAAGCAAGCCTTTATCACTTTCGCTTTCAGGATTTTTAGCAAGTTTCTTTTCAAGTTTTGCAATCTCTTTTGAAACTTTCTTAACTGCCTTTTCATCAATCGCCATAACTTGTTCGCCATTTTCATCTAAAACAGGCACGGGGATTTTACGAATCCTTAAACCGAACGCGATATTGTCGTATGCATTAAGATGTGGATAAAGCGCGTAACTTTGGAAAACCATCGCAATATCACGGTCTTTTGCGTCAACATCATTTACCAAACGGTCACCTATATAAAGTTCGCCCGAAGTAATTTCTTCAAGACCTGCTATCATACGCAAGGTGGTTGACTTACCACAACCTGATGGGCCTACAAAAACTATAAACTCACCATCTTTAATTTCCATAGAAAAGTCTTTAACGGCAACAAAGTCGCCACTTCTCTTTCCTGACTTTTTTGCCTTCTTACTTACCTTTCCAGTTCCTGCGTAAACTTTGTAAATGTTTTTTAATGTTACTCCTGCCATTTTTCCAGTTCCCTTTTTTCGTTCACCATTTAAAGCCAACTAAGCGATACTTCGTCTTTTTGCCAAAAAAGACGAAGAGCCATGGCTCTCAACGGCTAACCGTAAATATATAATATTTAATTTTGTAAAATCGGCACCTTTTGCCTTTTTTACATTATATATACTAACACACAGCGCGCCCCAAGGTCAAGCAATTTTGGAATCGTTTCCAAATTTTTTTTGTTTTTGCTTTTTTTCTCTTGAAAAACACTAATGATTTTGGCATTAAAAAACCCTAATTTTTTTGCAAAATTAGGGAAAAATATTAACAAAATTTGTCAAACCATTTTTGAAAACTCTTTTTTTAGCCTACTTATTATGCGCTTTTCAAGGCGGGAAATATAACTTTGCGATATACCAAGCATATCGGCAACTTCTTTTTGCGTTTTTTCTTCTTCGCCGTTAAGTCCAAAGCGCAAGCCCACTATCGTTCGCTCTCTGCCGTTTAGTTTTTGCAAAGCAATTTTTAATAGTTCTGTTTCTACACCAAACTCTATTTTTTTATATACTGTATCACCTTCTGTTCCCATTACATCACTGAGCAATAATTCGTTGCCTTCCCAGTCGGTATTGAGTGGCTCATCAAAAGAAACTTCGCTTTTTAGTTTTACCGTGCGCCTTAAATGCATTAGTATTTCATTTTCTATGCACCTTGATGCGTATGGGGCAAGTTTAATATTCTTTTCGGCATTAAATGAGTTTACTGCCTTTATTAGCCCTATCGTGCCAACAGATATAAGGTCGTCAAGGTCAACGCCTGTGTTTTCAAATCTTCGCGCTATGTAAACAACAAGCCTTAAATTGTGCTCTATTAGTTCATCTTTTACCGATATTTCGCCAAGCGATAACCTTTCTAAAAGTGCGCTTTCTTCTTCTGGGGTAAAGGGGGTTGGCAAGGCTTCGCCACCACCTACATAGCGAAGTAAGTTTTCGCTTAAACTAAATATTTTAAGAAACCTTTTCAACTTGCTTATAACACTTATCATCTTCCACCTTCCTTATTAAATCGGGGTGCAATAAAAAGTCGCAATCGGCGCTTATCCTTTCCTTTGCCACGCCTAAATACACCCCTTTTATTTTACTAACTTCTTCTTCAAAATATATCAATAATTCGTTTACCTTAAACACCGTCATTTCGCCCTTGCCGCTTGCAGTTAAATAAAATAATTTATATGTTTTTGGCAAACAACTTGCCATTAGTTTTATGGCAAAACTTTTGTTTGCAACAATTACTGGCACGCCCTCAAAATACAAGCCGTTTCCAGTATCTATATAGCCACGGCATTTTATAGTTTTGCCATTAGATAGCACTATTTCGCAATCCTTTTCAAACCCCACATTTTCCCTTTTTTTAACAAGCGATTTTATTACCGAAATGGCAAACTTTAACAAAGCAACAACAGGCAAAAATATTAGCGCAATACTTATTTCTGCGCCATAATCAAGGTTAAACGCCCAAAATATCGCCATTATTCCCCCGCCTACGGCAAAGGTTAAAAGCAAAAAGGTAAGCGCCGTTTTATAGCCTTGTTTTACACTCTTAAACCTTGCCGAAAGCATAACAAGTAAAATGCCCGAAAACACTTTAATTGCAATAGATAATATAGGCATAAAATCAATGAGTGGAAAGAGTAGCGCAAGCCCTGCACCCAAAAAAGCGCAAGCAAAAAGTCGCCACTTATTCTTTTCAACTCCGTTAAGAGTTAGGGCGACTTTTAATAACGCGTAATCTATAATAAAATTATCAATTATCACATATTCAATATAAACGGTCATTACCATCCCCCGTGCGCTAATATTAGCACAAAAGGAATTGACCGTTATTTGTTATTTTTTGTTATTAACTCTAATTTTGTCGAGTAATTAAAGGTTAAACTTTTTCTTGCAAAGTTCAACAAAGTTTTTTGTCTGTTCTAACGAATCTGCATTCAGTTTTTCGTAATGTTCTTTAACCTTGTCGCGAGTTGATTTTGCCCACTCAATTTCTTCTTCAGAAAATCCGTATGCAACACCGTATGTTTTATCATTACCCTTAAGATAATCTTTTTTCCCCTTACCCTCTTCAGGCACAACCACCGAAACGCATCCACACATTCCAGCGATTCCCGAATAAGCCGTTTGAGTATCATAACTTATGCAATATTCGCACTCATTAAATACCCTAACCTTTTCTTCTTCGGTTAAGTCGTCAACAATCACACCATCAAACTCTTTTGGTAAGTCCGTTCTATCTTTCCCCTTTCTAATTACATAACATTTTCCGTTTCTCTCACCATAGTTAGTTCTTTTATACAGTTCCAAATCAAAATAAGAAGTATGTAATTTGTTTTCAAGTGGCAAATTTAACCCCTCAGCAAATATTTCTCTATAATAGATTAATAACGCACCTTCTGGTTCTTTATTCTCCTCTTTTAGATAGTTCAATAAATACACGATTTTGTTTTTAGCCTTAAATGGGTCTCCATTAATAATCTCAGGATAAATAACTACCGTGTTTTTTTTCAAAAATGGGCTGTATTTAACTTTGCAATCATTGCACAACAATTTGTTTTTATCTTTACCCCATTTAAAAAACTTTGAAAAGATTCTTACACAAAAACATCTAATGGTCTCGCAAATATATCTTCCCCAAAATTTTATAGGCCCACTTTTTTCATAATCCACATTGCTAAAATAGAACATCTTTGCATCAATGCCAAATTCACACAAAGTTTTACACAAAGCATGCAAAACAATGGTCCCACCATGATACAACTTTGTAGAAACTATAACAAACTTTAATTTTTTATTTTTCTTTTCTTTTTTCATTTATAACCTGTTCTATAAAACAACTTTTATCAATTATTAAAACTAATTAAATCTTTCTATCCAGTTTTCAAAGGAGTAGTACTCTTTTGCTTGTTCGTTGTATGGTTTAATAGGGGTGATTAAAAACTCTTTTAACTTGCTAAAATCATCTAATCCTAAAACAAAAACATTATCTTTTTCGTAAAACTTTGAGTATAAAATAGACTTATTGTTAGTAATAAGTTTTTTCCCAAAAAACAATGCTTCCATCGCTCTAATTGTAAGACCAACCTGCCCCGACCTTACCAAGTCTAATATAGCAATGCATTTATCGCTTCTTACCTTTTCTAAAACTTCTTCGTATTCAACAAACGAATCACCCACTTTTACGGGCGAATATTTTTCAGAAACAAGGTTGTTTCCTACTATAGTAAAATCATAAGAAATATTATTTTGTTCACAATATTTGGCAAGCGAAACTACTTCCATCGCGCGCCCTTTATCCTCACCGATAAAAAACACATATCCATCATTATTCGGCGCGCTCAAAGGTTGGTCAAAGTAAAACTGCGAATTGTAGTTAAGTTTATATTTTTTTGCCTCAGCACTATCAAAACTATAAACCTTGCTAAAGAGTTTGTTTAATTTTGAACGCAAAACACCCTTAAACGAATATATTGTGTTCCACAAATACGAATACAATTGCGTTTCTTTGTTTAATACCTTTTTTATATGTGGTATAGCAGAAAAAGTATCAAAAACTATAACTTTCTCAATGGCATCAAAAAAACCATTTTGTTTAAGTTCAATCAAGTTTGATTTAAGATTATTTTTTTCTTTTTTTCTGTTTTTGGCATAAGGATTAAATAATTGTTCTACAAATAGGACTTTAAATCCTAATTCACTTATTCTGCTTGCAAAATACCTTTCAAAAGAATCTTTACCACTTTTAATTATTAAAGTTTTACCGCGCTTATCCTTATCCATAAAAACCCTATTTCATAAATGAAGTGATGATGGTGTTTTGAACATATAAGTATTCATCTTTTATCTTCAAATTGAAACCATCTCTATCTAAATATTTTCCATTTTCAAGCAAAATTGATTTATATTCGCTATCAAAATCTTTGTTAAACTTTTGGTTAAACTCTTTAATGTTTATGCCGTCTACCGTGCGAAGTCCAAGCATAATAAACTCAAAACAAGCATCTTCAAGTTCAATTACTGCGCTATCAATTTCTGGATTTTTGTTGTAAATTATAGCGTTCATATACTCATCAATGCTAAAGGTGTTGGTAAACCTTCTATTATCAATGAAACTTGATGCCGAAACGCCAACGCCTATGTATTCGCCACGGCGCCAGTAATTTAAATTGTGCTTTGACTCAAAGCCCTTTTTGGCAAAATTAGATACTTCGTATCTAAAAAACCCTTTTTCTTCTAAATATTTGCGCGCACTATCGTAAATATCAGCCACTTCATCATCACTTAAAAGTTCGCCATTTAGGTAGTCGGTGTAAATAGGCGTTCCCACTTCTGGGGTTAATGCGTAAAGCGAAATGTGGCTAACCCCACCAGCGATTGCAAGTTCAATGCTCTTTTTAACTTGCTCTGCCGTTTGGTTTGCAAGTCCCATTAAAATATCTGCCGAAAAGTTTTCGCCTTTAAGCAAATTGCAAGCAAGCAAAAAGTCTTTTGCAGTATGAATACGGTTAAGTTTTTTAAGTTGTTCGTCGTAGCCCGTTTGCAAGCCTATTGAAAACCTATTTATACCCACCGATTTATAAGTTTTAATTTTTTCTTCATCAACCGTGCCTGGGTTAAGTTCAATAGTAATTTCAGAGTTTTCGGCTAAATTAAAAAACTTTTTAATTTGCCTAATAACGCCCGCAATAAACTTCGCAGGAACAACAGATGGCGTTCCCCCACCTATATAAATCGTATCAAAAACCTTATCTTTAAGCGCCCTGCCCCTGCCTTCAAGTTCGCGGTATAAACAGGCAAAATAACTTTCGGTTTTACCTAATTCTTTGGGGAAAGACGCAAAATCACAATATGTGCATTTTTGCTTACAAAAAGGCACATGAACATATATACCTGCCATAAAATCCCCCTATTTATCGTTATCGGTTTTAAGTATAGAAATAAAGGCTTCACTTGGTATTTCAACCGTTCCTATGCGACGCATTTTTTTCTTACCTTCTTTTTGTTTTTCAAGAAGTTTTTTCTTTCTGGTAACATCACCGCCATAACACTTTGCAAGCACATCTTTTCTAAACGCTTTAACCGTTTCACGCGCGATAATTTTACCACCAACCGCCGCCTGAATAGGTATTTCAAACATTTGGCGTGGAATAACTTCTTTAAGTTTTTCGGCAATTTGTCTGCCACGCTCATATGCCTTATCTTTATGCACTATAACCGAAAGCGCATCACAAACATCACCGTTAAGTAGCATATCAAGTTTAACAAGTTCGCTCTTTTGATAACCACACGGTTCATAGTCAAACGACGCATACCCCTTAGTTCGCGATTTAAGGCTATCAAAAAAGTCATAAACAATTTCGTTAAGTGGCAAAATGTATTTAAGTTCTACCCTTGTTTTATCTAAATACACCATATCGGTATAAACTCCACGCTTATACTGGCAAAGTTCCATAATAGGCCCAACATAATCTGGTGGAGTGAAAATACTTGCTTTAATGATAGGCTCTTCCATATAATCAATTTCGGTTACCGCAGGAAGTTTTGAAGGGTTTTCCACCGTCAAAACTGTTCCATCAGTTTTATAAACCTTATACGAAACGCTTGGCGCAGTAGTAATAATTTCTAAATCAAACTCACGCTCAATTCTCTCTTGAATAACATCCATATGAAGTAGCCCTAAAAAGCCACACCTAAACCCAAACCCAAGCGCAGTTGAGTTATCAGGCTCAATAGAAAGCGCCGCGTCGTTAAGTTTAAGTTTTAATAATGCATCTTTAAGGTCGTTAAACTTACTGCCATCAAGCGGGAACACCCCAGAGAACACCATAGGTAGCGCCTTTTTATAACCAGGTAATGGCTCTTTTGCAGGGTTTAATGCATCAGTTATGGTATCGCCAACGGCAGTATCTTCAATACTTTTAATGCTTGCCGCAATATACCCAACTTCGCCTGCCACTAAACTATCTTTAGGCGTCATTTTAGGCGAAAACACACCAACTTCGGTAACATCAAACTGCTTTTTAGACATAAAGGTGGTAATTTTAGTGCCTTGCTTAACAACACCGTCAATAATTCTAACAAAGCAAATAACCCCTTTAAAGTTATCGTAATAACTATCAAAAATAAGCGCTTTTAGTGGCGCATTGTCATCACCTTTTGGCGCAGGGATTTTATGAACAACTTGCTCTAAAACTTCTTCAATATTAAGACCGTTTTTAGCAGAAATCCTTGGCGCATCACTTGCATCTACCCCTAAAATATCTTCTAATTCCCTTGCCGCGTCGTCTGGCCGAGCAGACGCCAAGTCCATTTTATTAATAACAGGCATAATCTCTAAATCGTTATCAATAGCAAGGTATGCGTTGGCAAGCGTTTGCGCTTGAACGCCTTGAGTAGCATCTACTATTAAAATTGCGCCTTCGCACGCTTTAAGTGAACGGGAAACTTCGTAAGTAAAGTCTACATGACCAGGGGTATCTATTAAATTAAAAATGTATTCTTCGCCATCTTTTGCCGTGTAGAACATACGAACTGGGGTGAGTTTAATGGTGATACCCCTTTCGCGCTCTAAATCCATAGAGTCTAAAAGTTGTTCTTCCATATCGCGCTCACTAACCTGACCCGTTTTTTCCATAAGCCTATCTGCAAGGGTAGATTTACCGTGGTCAATATGCGCTACTATACAAAAGTTTCTAATGTTTTTCTTGTCAACTGCCATAATTTACCTAAAATGTTTGCCAAAATAACGAAAAGTATTTAAAATATTCAATAGATAGTATATAATATACTTAAAAATTTTGCAAGTGGTTAAAAAGGAGTTTTATATGAGAATAGATAAAGATAGTTGGCTTTTAACAAAACCTATTGCTCACCGTGGGCTTTGGGGCGAAAGTGTTCCTGAAAACTCTACCCTTGCTTATGAAAGGGCGGCGGAAAAGAAAATCCCGATTGAAATTGATATTCACCTAACAAGTGATGGCAATTTAGTATCTTTTCACGACGATAATCTTTTGCGTATGACTGGCAAAGATAGTTTAATTTGGAACAAGAGTTTAAGCGAACTAAAAGCGTTAAGGCTAAACGGCACAAATTACACTATTCCCACCCTTAACGAAGTTTTAGAAATAGCAAAGGGAAAAAGCCCTATTTTAGTTGAGTTTAAAAACCAACCAAGTAAAGAATTTTTAGAAAAGGCAATAAATGTTTTAAAAGAGTATAAAGGCGAATTTGCCGTGCAGTCATTTAACCCCTTTTACATAATAAAAACCAAAAAACTTGCGCCCCATTTTATTCGTGGTGTTTTAACCGACCCAAACACCGAAATCACCAAGAAAACCACGCGCTGGGCAATAAGCAAAATGCCCTTTAATTTCCTTGCGAAACCCGACTTTATAAGTTGCAATTTTAATAGCCTACCATTACCCCAAAAAAAGGTTAAAGATAAAGCCCTTTTAGCGTGGACTTTAACAAGTAAAGAAGACTATGAAAAAATTAAAGATAAATGCGATAATATAATTTACGAACTATTTACACCAACCTTATAAAAACTAAAAGCACCAACCACTTGGTTGGTGCTTTTTTTGTTTAATTATCTACCAAATTTTTTAAGAAGTAATTGCTTTAAGTCGGCATCACTCATTTGAGTTTTTTCGCGCTTTTTCTCTGCGTTAATTCTGCCTTGCTTTCTTTCCTTATCGGTTTTTTGATTGCCTACGGCTATGCCGTTTGGATTATCTGCAGTTTTCATAGTGAGTGATATTTTTTTCTTTACCGTATCAACACCTAAAACTTTAACCTTAACAACATCTCCAACTTTTAGAACATCACTTGGGTGTTTAATACATCCGTTAGATATTTGCGAAATGTGAACTAATCCATCTTGATGCACGCCTATATCTACAAACACACCAAAGTCAATAACATTTCTAACCGTTCCAACAATTTCCATACCTTCTTTAAGGTCGTTTAAGTCCATAAGGTCGCTACGAAGAACGGGCGCAGGTAAACTTTCACGGATATCTCTACCGGGCTTTAATAACTCATCAACGATATCTCTTAAAGTAGGTTCGCCTATGCCACACTCTTTTGCAAGTGCCGAATAGGTTTTAACTTCAATCCTTTCCTTAATATCGCTAATCTTACCATTTTCAACATCACTTAATGTATACCCTAAAATGCCCAACATTTTTTCAACGGCTTGGTAGTTTTCTGGGTGAACTGCCGTGTTATCAAGCACAAACCCACCTGTAATCCTTAAAAAGCCTGCGCATTGTAAAAAGGTTTTTTCGCCAAGTTTTTTAACCTTTAATAGGTCTTTGCGTTCCTTAAATGCTTGCTTTTCACGATACTCAACAATTTGCTTTGCAGTAGCCTTGTTTAAGCCTGCTACATACGATAATAGCGAAACAGATGCAGTATTAAGGTCAACGCCAACGCTGTTAACACAATCTTCAACAACACCACCCAAAACTTCTTCAAGCCTATTTTCGGGCATATCGTGTTGGTATTGCCCAACACCTATTGACTTAACATCAATTTTAATAAGTTCTGCAAGTGGGTCAAGAAGTCTTCTTGCAATTGACACTGCCGAACGGAGCGCCACATCAAAATCGGGGAACTCACTTGCACCAAGTTTGCTTGCGCTATAAACTGATGCGCCTGCTTCGTTAACAACGGCATAACTAACATTTAAGCCGTTATTTTTAATCATATTAGCAACGAATATTTCGCTTTCTTTACTTGCCGTGCCGTTGCCTATTGAAATAACCGAAACACCGTGCTTTTTAATAAGCGCAGTTAAAATCTTTTCGGCATCTTCAATTTTGCTTTGTGGTGGGGTTGGGTAAACTACGGTGGTGTCTAAAACATTACCCTTATAATCTATTACTGCAATTTTGCAACCTGTTCTATACGCAGGGTCAAGACCTAAAATGTTTTTGCCCTTTAACGGTGGTTGTAAAAGCAAGGGTTTAAGGTTTACTTCAAACATCTTAATTGCTTGCTCACTTGCAGTATCGGTAAGTTCATTTCTAATTTCGCGCTCAACTGATGGGTATATCAAGCGCTTAAAGGCATCAAGCGCGCACTCACCAACAATTTTGCCACTTTCGCTATCGTTTTTAACATACACAGTTTGGATTGCCGAAACAAAACTTTCTTCATCAACGGTAACCGAAACCTTTAAGCACTCTTCCTTTTCGCCACGGTTAATGGCAAGTATTCTGTGCGATGGTATTTTAGAAACTGCTTCGTTATGCTTTTCATACATATCGTAAGTTTTGTCATTTTCGTTTTCTAAAAGTTTGGTTTCAATAACCCCCGTTTCAAAGGTTTTCTTTCTAACCATTTTGCGAAGTTCGGCATCATCAGCAATAATCTCTGCGATAATGTCGCTTGCGCCCTTTACGGCATCTTCTGCCGTTAAAACGCCCTTTTCTTCGTTGATATACTTAGCGCCTTCTTCAAGCACCTTTAACGACTTATCTTGCGCTAAAATAACTTCTGCAAAAGGCTTTAATCCCTTTTCAATTGCAACCGACGCCCTTGTTTTTCTTTTTTGCTTGTAAGGACGGTAAATGTCTTCCACTTCCGTCATTGTTTCAGCACCTGCAAGAGCGATTGCAATTTCATCAGTCATCTTGCCTTGCTCTGTAATTGAGTTTATAACTTCTTCTTTTCTTTTTTCCAAGTTCCTTAAATATTTGAGCCTATCATAAAACTCTCTAAGCACTTGGTCGTCGCAAGAGCCAGTTTGCTCTTTACGGTATCTTGCTATAAAAGGAATAGTATTATCGTCATCAATAAGTTTAATGATGTTTGCCGAATAGTCTTGCCTAATGCCGAATTCTTTGCTTAATTTTAATGAAAAGTCCATATGTTCCCCTTAATATTTTTTGCCTTTATTCTTTCTAATTTCTTTAACCTTTTTTTCGTATCCCTTATCGCTTGGTATATAGTAAACCTTATCTTTAATAGAGTTTGGCAAATACTGTTGTTCAACATACCCACCAAAATCGTGTGGATACTTATATTTTTTTGAAAGGTTTTTATCTTCGGTAGAGCCGTAAACGGCATTTTTCAAATGCGGTGGCACGGTGTCGTCTTTAATATTTTTAGCATCTTCGCCTGCGCCGTGCATTGCTAAATATACAGAGTTTGATTTTTCTGCTTCGCAAACATACACCACGGCTTCCGATAAAGGTAGCAACCCCTCAGGCATACCTATTTTTTCATAAGCCACAAGCGCGTTTGTTGCAACCACCAAAGCATTTGGGTCTGCCATACCAACATCTTCTGCAGAGTGCGCTATAATTCGCCTTGCTAATAATAGTGGGTCGCACCCACCTTGAATAAGCCTTTGCATATAATAAAGCGCTGCGTTTGCATCACTTCCACGAAGACTTTTACAAAATGCCGAAAGCATATCGTAGTAAAGCCCCTCATCATAAGATAGCGCCTTTTGTTGAATACTTTCTTCTGCATCTTTAAGTTCAACATTTATAACCCCATCACTATTAGGGTTAGTTGTTAAAACGGCAAGTTCAAGCGCATTGTAGGCAACCCTTAAATCGCCTGCCGAAAGTTTTGCTATATGCTCAATAGCATCTTCACTAACATTTGCCTTATATTCGCCAAGCCCACGCTCTTTATCGTTTAGCGCGCGATTTAAGGCAGTTTTAATATCTTCTTTTGAAAGGCGTTTAAGTTCAAAAACCCTGCACCTTGAAACGATAGCAGGCGTCATTGACGCGTATGGGTTTTCAGTAGTTGAGCCTATAAAAATTATATCGCCTTGCTCAATTGCAGGAAGTAGCGAATCGCTTTGAGTTTTATTAAAACGGTGGCACTCATCTAAAAGTAGGTATGTTTTTTTGCCGTAAAGTTTTGCCGTTTGCTTTGCGTTTTCAACAACTTGTTTTACTTCTGCCACACCACTATTAACTGCGTTAAGTTTTACAAACGCGCCAGAAGTTGAACTTGCAATAACATTTGCAAGGGTGGTTTTACCACAACCCGGTGGCCCCCAAAAAATGCAACTGCCAAGCCTATCAAGTTTTATTGCACGGCGAAGTAGCCCCGTTTCGCTTACAATGTGGCTTTGCCCTAAAAACTCATTTAAGTTCCTTGCGCGCATTCTTTCGGCAAGTGGAACAAGTGTTTTTTTGTCGTTTGAATAGTCAAATAAATCCATATTTCTATTTTACCACAATGCATATTATTTTTCAAGCGCAAATACATTTTAATATGCTAAATATAAATATAAAAAGTCATAAAATATCTTTAATTAAAGAAACGATTATAACTTTATTTTTAATTTTTTTATGCATAATTTTTGCCATCAACAAAAACTACTCAAAAACCGTTTTACAAGGTCTTTTAATTTGGCTATCGTTAGTTGTTCCATCACTTTTTCCATACTTTTTTGTTGTGGCGTTTATATCTAAACTAAAACTCACTTCAAAAATAGCAAACGGCATATCCCCCTTTTCTAAAAGGGTGTTTAACCTTTCAGGCACGGCATTTTTTTGTTATATTGTAGGGGCTTTTAGTGGCTATCCGTTAGGTTCAAAGTTAGTTGGTGAGTTTAAGGAAAAATGTATTCTTGGCGAAACCGAAAGCGAAAGAGCAAGTATGATTTCATCTAATGCTTCGCCTATGTTTTTAATAGGTAGCGTTGGTAGTGTTATGTTTAATAGCATAAAGTTTGGCGCGCTTTTATTTTTAACGCATATAATTTCTTCGTTGATTTCTGCTTTAATTTTTTCACGGTATAAATATAAATCTAAACCCACTAACAATGTAGCCCCTTTTATAAAATGTGATGCCATTTTTTATGAAAGTGTTTATTCTTCGGTTATTTCTATGCTTGTGGTTGGTGGAATAATTGCGCTATTTTACCTTTTAACTAATATTCTTTTTGATATAGGCGCGCTTAACATTTTAATTAAACCACTAACCCTAATTTTAGGCAATAGCGAAAGCGCAAAAGGCGTAACCTTTGCCCTTTTTGAATATACTTGTGGGCTTAAAATATTAGCAACTTCTATTCCGTTAAAACAAGCCTTGCCCATAGTTTCTTTTATTTGCGCGTTTAGTGGTTTTTCAATTATAATGCAATCAGTTGCATACCTAAAAAAAGCAAAAATAAAAACCACCCCTTTCCTTTTTTCAAAGTTGGTGGTGGCTATTATAAACTTTTTTGTGGGTTTAACTATATCGGTTATTTTCTTTTAGCCAAAAACTCTTTGGTAAGTTTAATGGCTTTTTCGGGAATATACCTTTCAAAGTTTGCACCCATTTTAATAACTTCCCTAACAGATGTAGAAGATACATGTTCGTATTTTTTAGGCGTGGGAATATAAAGGGTTATTAACTCTTTGTAAAAATCTTCGTTATAGCAACAAGTTAAAGTTTCGTATTTATAATCGTCGGCATTTCTAACACCGCGCACATAAACAGAAAGTGAGCGCGATTTCATAAAGTCAACAAGTAGCCCACTAAACGAAACAATTTCAATTTGGCTATCACCTTCATAAATAGTTTCAAGCACGGCCTTTCTTTCTTCAAGCGAAAAGAAAGGCTTTTTTTCGCCATTAACACCTATTGCAATAATAACTTTATCAAATATTTTTTTGCATTTATCAACAACATCTGCGTGCCCAACGGTAAATGGGTCAAAAGTGCCTGCAAAAACACAAGTTTTCATAATCTACTCCTTGGTAAAAAATGTAAAAATCGCTCTGCCGTATTTTCTTTGGTCGGTTATTTTTAGCCCTACTGGAACTTCACCTAGATAAGGAACTTCATCTTCAATAATAAGTTTTCCACCACTCTTTAACGCGTTAACGGAATTAGCAACAACCTTTTCGTTTAGGTTAGAGCCATATGGTGGGTCGCTAAAAATATAATCAAACTCATTATTATAATAGGCAAGTAAACTTATCGCGTCGCGCTCTAAAACTTGCGCGCTATTTTCATTTAACTTTAAAAGGTTTTGCTTAATAAGTTTAATGCTTTCCCTTGAACTATCGTTTAAAACAACCCTTTCTGCCCCGCGCGAAATGGCTTCAATACCAACTGCGCCCGTGCCTGCAAAAAGGTCTAAAAAACTACTACCTGCAATTTCAAAAGCCAAAATATTGAATAGGCTTTCCCTTGCCTTGTCGCCAGTAGGCCTAACACCTATTTTGGAAAACTCATTGAGAGTTCTTCCTTTATACTTTCCTGCAACTATTCTCATTTACTTTCCTTGCCGTATATTTGCTTATTGGTCTTTTCAATCTCTTCGCGCTCTAATCTCTTTGCCCTTGCGCCAAAATAATATGGCAAGCCTATTGCAAGCGATACATAAGGAACTGCGTAAAGGGTTATCATAAAAGAGTGCCAATATATTTCGCCGTGGAAAAATATTGCAAACGGCTCATAGAAAATTAGGTATGCAAAGCCAGATATTTGTCCTAAAGTGACAACTTGTCCGTTAGTGGCAAGCGATACTATTAAGTGGGCTATCAAAAGCAATATTAATGGCAAGCACACAAACACACCTATCATAAAACCTTTATAAGCCTTGTATTCTTCGGCGCGCTTAATGGGTAAATCTTTGCCTGTTTCAATAATCCTTTTTCTGGTTAAGTCGTTTTCTAAAAGAGTGTGGTATGCCCTTTTTCCTTCTTTATAAAAAACTAAACCCATTGCAACGGTAAATAGACCAAGGTTTAATAGGCTTGCTATAAGTTTTGGTATATCGTGACCTTCGCCAACAAACATTATACCAAACCCAAACGCCACCGTTAGCACTAAATACATTATCGCCCAAATGGTCTTTTTAAAATAATAACTCATACTTCACCTTTAATTTAGGTATATTCTTTCGCTTCGCTTACTTGCCGTGCATAACACTTCGTAGCAAATGGTGTTTCTTGCTTTCGCTTCCTTTTCGGCATTATCCATAACCAAAACAAGTTTACCAAAGTTTTTATGGCTCTCTATTGCCGAAATATCCATACACCTATTTTTTATTAGCCCTTGCCCACTAATCCTTAATCCACCATCAGCATAGCCATATCTTATAAGCGACGCTTTATATTTTCTACCCACCAAACTATCGCCATAAAGAAAGGTTTCGCCCTTAGTTAGCACCCTATTAGTAAGCATAGGCGCATAAACTTTCATTGCTCTTTTAAGGTTTATAAACCCACACTTAAATGGTTTATATCCGTAAAGCATTATTCCTATACGCACCATACCGAACTGGTAGCCCTTAATTAGCCCACCACTTGCCGATAAATGACATCTAGCATTTTTATTATAACAAAGCACCGTGCTTTTTGCAAGTAAAAAGTTGTCAACTGCCCTTTTG
Organism: Clostridia bacterium; assembly: GCA_017467345.1. Taxonomy (GTDB): domain Bacteria; phylum Bacillota; class Clostridia; order Christensenellales; family Borkfalkiaceae; genus UBA1259. The sequence goes on along the minus strand of JAFTSI010000018.1, from coordinate 952 downwards.
GTTAGTTCACTATTTTCAGGGCAAGCCAAATGCGAAAACATACCTTCAAGTTTAACGCGCTTTAACCCTTTAAACTTTTTGCATATTTTGTTTAGTTCGTTAAGCCCCACACCAAGCCTATTCATACCAGAATTAAACTTTATATGCGCTTTTATAACTGCATTTTGCCTTTCGCACTCTTTTTCCACTTCTTCAAGCATTTTTTCGTTATCAATGCTAATGGTTAAATTATACTCAACGGCTAATTGTATATCTTCTAAAAATGGCGGAATAAGCACCAAAATATCTTTATCAATACCTGCGCGCCGAAGATTAACCCCTTCTTCCACCAAAGCCACGGCAAAACAATCAACCACATTATAAATTGCGCTTGCAACCATTTCTGCGCCGTGTCCATACGCATCTGCTTTAACAACTGCGCAAAACTTTACACCACTTTTAAGTTTAGATTTTATTTTAAGCGCATTATCTTTAATAGCATTTAAATCAATAATAGTTTTATTAAGCATAACATATTATATTTAAACTTAACTTAAAAAGTGCTATAAACATTTAAAACTAAAACGCGCAGGCAAAATGCCTGCGCGTTTGTTATTTCCAAAAAATTACTTTCTGGGGTTTTTGATTTGTGCTTGTGCTCGTTATCTTTTGCCCTTAGCGACAAATTGCCCGTTTAATTTTAGGCTGTTATCACGATACTATTATCCATATATTTATCCGCCGTAGCGGTTGTATTCAGTTTTAATTTTTTTTAAGTTTTTCCCTTATCATTCTTATGTTATATAAACACATTTACCGTCAAATCTTGCCATTGATTAGGTCTAAGCATACCGTTCTTTTCCTTTCGATAAGACCTTGCCGATTTATAATCAATCGTAAATTCCCATACTAACTTTTTCATATCGTTTGGCACGTCAATTAAGTCAAAATTCATATACCAATTAAAGCACGT